>NZ_QRZD01000021.1:0-38317 GCF_003464565.1 Collinsella sp. AF14-35 | reverse complement strand
GGAAACAACCCGCCAGTTTCGAAAGTCGTAATCATCGGGTTTGGTTCGCAAGCCTATGTTACCGAGCGTGGCGTCCAAGTTGTTCCGCTGGATGTTCTCGCGCCGTAACGCGACGGTCGAAGCGGGACGGACGCCACCATTGCGCGCGAGGACACGGCATCATCGATGATGCGGCGGCCACATTCGGCAAAGAGTGTCCCCAACGACTAGTCGTTTAGGAACGCCCCCAATGACTAGGTAGAAAAACGCCCGTCGGCGGTGGTGCCGGCGGGCGCTGCTGTGCGATATGTCGCGTTGTGGGCTTAATGCCTCATAAAGTGGTATTCGATCACATTGCTGTAGGGGTGACCCGGGCCCACAATGCCCTGCGGGAACAGCGGCTGGTGCGGCGTGTCGGGGTACATCTCTGCCTCGAGGGCAAAGCCGGCGCCCCAGCTATAGTTGGCATCGTCCTTGGCGTGCTCGTCGCCCAGCCAATTGCCAGTGTAGAGCTGCACGCCCGGGGCGGTGGTGTAGTAGTCCAGCTCACGACCGGTCCACATCTCCTCGACGTGCATCGCGCGGCGCAGATTACGGCCGTACTGATAGCCATCGATGCACAGGCAGTGGTCGTAGCCGCGTGCCTGCTTAATCTGTGGATCGTCGGCCTCCATGCCAGGCGCGACGGGGCGCAGCTCACGGAAGTCAAACGGCGTGCCCTCGACCGGAGCGATCTCGCCGGTGGGGATGTTCTGGTCGTTGATGGGCAGATAGTGGGCAGCGTTGACAACAAAGAAGTGCTCGCAGTCCATGCCGGCGTTATGGCCTGCAAGGTTAAAGTACGTGTGGTTGGTCATGGACACGTAGGTGGCGCGGTCGCTCTCGCAGCCATAATCGATGCGGAAGACGCCGGTGCGCGTAACGGTAAACACGGCCGTAAAGGTTCGGTTGCCGGGCAGGCCCAGCTCGCCATCCTCAAGCGAGGCGGTCATGCGAACGGCGTTGCGAGTCTCGTCGAGCTCAACATCCCACACACGTTTGTGCAGGCCGTGCTCAAGGTCGCTGTGCAGGTTGTTGGCGCCTTCGTTGGCCGGCATATGCCAGTCCGTGCCGTCGATGGCGATCGTGGCGCCAGCGGTGCGGTTTGCCACAGGGCCGATGGTCGCGCCAAAGCAGGCGGGGTTGTCAAAGTAATCCTCGAGCTTATCGAAGCCAAGCACCACATCGCGCACGTTGCCGGGAATGTCGGGCACATCGATACCAAGCACCGTGGCGCCATAGTCCATAATGCGAACGCAGATCTCGGGCCCGTTGAGGGTGTAACGATGAACGGGGGTACCGCACGGCGCGGTGCCGAAAAGCTCGGAAGTGATCATTTGGTTCCTAACATCGAGGTATTTCCGAAAAACTGTAGCGCGAACAGGCGAGATTATCACTACACCCCACTAAAGCTGAGGGTGTTTTTCTCAAAAAAGTGATGATTGACTTACTGTGACGAAAAAAAGAAACCCGCCGGGATGCGACGGGTTTCTTCCACAGGGGATATGTGGCAATGAGTTAGGCGTTTGCCTTTGCGGACTCGGCTTCCTTGGCAGCCTTGAGGTCCTCCTCGGTAAACTTGCCGGTGGTGAGCGGCGAGAGGGTGCACTTGTCCTGCTTCGCGTACTCGATGTTACGAGCGATCATCTGCTTGCGATACCAAGCGAAGAGCGCGACGTACACGACGATGGCAACGACGGTGGCGATGATCATGGTCACATCGCCCGTGGTCGCCTTGCCCACGAAGAAGGCCAGGAACTTCTCGACAGGTCCTTCCATGGTGGTCTGAGAAATCAGGCCGGTAACGCCATCGGGGAAAGCGCCGACAGTCTTAGCGGTAAAGGTAACGAAATCGGCGACGAGGGTGCCAGCGCCCAGGAAGACGGGCAGCAGGACAGCGCCAATGACGACCATGCGAATCACGCGGCCGCGGGTGACAACGAGCAGTGCCGGCGTCAGACCCATGGCGATGATGCCACCGAGCGGCAGCAGGCCGTTCCAAGTGCCAGTCGGGGAGAAGGGGAAGGGAACGTTGGCGAGCAGCAGTGCCTCACCCAGCATGACGGGGGCAAGGATGTTGGCAGCAGCCCAGATCTCGGCGCGGCCGGCGATGAAGGGCCAGTCGAGGCCGACGTTGAGGGTACGGCCCTGGAGCCACTTGCTGTTGTTGGCAAAGTCGGAGATGCCCTGAGACAGCGGCTCGACGGCTGCGATGAACCAAGAACCGATCATGGAGAACAGCTCAAGGCAGGTTGCGGCGGTAAAGGCGAGCGTGCAGATCTGCTGCGGGGTCTGGTGCGAAAGAAGGCCGACGAAGACGCCCAGGTAGATACCAATAGCAAACTTGGAGCCCCAGAAGCCGATCATGTTGTTGAGCTTGGCAGCGTCGAAGTCGTACTTATCGAGGAAGGGGAGCACCTTGTCGATGATCTTGTTGAGCAGCATGGCCAGCGGGTTCATCATGTAGTTCATGTGAGTCGTGGTCATGGGGTTCTCCTCGGGAGCACCCAAAAGATCGTTGAACGTGGGCTTCATAAGGTCGGAGTTCATGATCTTCATAACGCCGACGAAGACGACGAGCAGCGTGGCGACGACGATGTTGGCGCCAAAGTAGATGCAGGCAAGGCCGACAAAGGCGAGGTGCCAAACGTCAAAGATGTCGACGTCGATGGTGTTGGTCTTGGCGAGCACGATCATCACGATGTTGACGATGACGAGGACCATCAAGAAGTACAGCGTGTAGGGAGAACCCCAGGTGATGGTGGCCAGCGGTGCCCAGCCCACGTCGGTAACGGTGAGCTGAAGGCCGGTGGACTCAACGAACGTCGTCATGGCGCTCGAGAAGGCCGTCGTCAGAATGTTGATGATGGCGCCGATGCCGGTAATGGCGATGCCGAGCTTAAGACCGCCCTCGAGGGCCTTGGTAAACTTAACTTTGAAGAGAAGGGCAATAACCGTCAAAACGATGGTCATCATAGGGGCTGCGCCAAGGTCGATCAGCGGCTGAAAGACGGCATTAGCAAACCCGATTACTGCGTCCATGTCTCCCTCTTTCCTAAAAGAGAATTTCCTTTTCCGTATGTTGCCTTAAAAAAGAAGATGCCGTTCCCGGTCGTCATCTTCCTTAAAGCCAAAGATTGTGCAGAGCGAAGCTGCAAATGATTAGTTGAGACCCTTTTCCTTGATAATGGCCTCAATCTTGTCGTAAACCGGCTTAGCCATAGCAGGCATGCGATAGAGAATCGGGCCGGCGTCGACGATCGGAGTCTTAACCTCAAAGCCAAAATCGGTCTTGGCGATCTGGGCGAAGATGTCGTACTGAGAGAGCATCTCCTCGTTAACGTCCTTGATCATCACGGCGTCGCAGTGCAGGTTGTAGCCGCGATTCTTGAACTCGGACTCGATGGCGTCCTTGATCTGATGGCTGGAGTTAACACCGGCGCCACAAGCTGCGAGAACCTTAATCATGATGAATTCCTTTCTCTATGCGGGTTATTCCGTGGATTCCTAAGGGTAATTGGCTAGTCGGCAGGAAAGTTGTCGACCAAGAACTGGTAGATGGCCTTGGCGTCGGTCATGGAGAACAGCTCCTTGACGCGATCGGTGCCAAGAGCGTTAACGAAGTCCATGATCTTGGCGAGGATGCCCACCTGGGCCTCCTTGTCGTCGTTGAGAATCATGAACAGGAACGAGACGGGGAAGGTCTGCGAGGGGTCGATCATGGAGTGCCACTCGACGGGGGTCGTCAGCTTGACGGGGACGATGCGGCGGGTGTGAACGAATTCGACCTCGGTGTGGGGAACGGCAAAGCTGGGCAACTCGGGGTCGACGACAGACATATCCATGCCGGTGGGGTAGCCCTTTTCGCGCTCGATGATGTTCTCGAGAAACGCGGGCGCCACATAGTTTTTGAGTGACAGCTTATTGGCGATCTCGGTAAAGACCTCTTCTTGCGTGGTGCGGTCGCAAACAAACACGGTGTCTTCGAAGAACAGATTGCTCTCTGCGGACATGTCTGCAACTCCTTCCGTTCCATGCAGATCGAACATGTTCGAATCTGTTTGTTTAAGTTCTCTGTTATTTAAGTCTAAGAGAATTAGTGTGTCAATCTGTTTTCTATTGTTCGGCAAAGTTCAATTTGCTTTATTGAGGCAACATTGGATTGAAATGATTTTAAAATCGCAGCTTTTTGCCTATGTATAGCTGAAGTTGATGTGTCGGATACATTCGATATTCAACGTTTGGCGTTTACTATCCTACCGTTCACCGGGAAAACCGACCGTTTAGGGTGAGTGAGCATAAATGTTCGATTACTATAAATGCGAACAAAACCACTCAAAGGAGTAAAATGATCAAGGCGGAGCGTCAGGATAAGGTTCGTCAGCTGCTCGAGGAGCAGGGCACGGTCTCGGTCAAAGAGATTTCGGATGCGTTGGGCGTTTCGGACATGACGATTCGCCGCGACCTCGAAGAACTTGCGAGCCTAGGCGAGATCGAGCGCGTGCACGGCGGAGCCCGCAGTGCACAGGGCCGTCCGCACGCTATGTTGCGCCATGAGTATTCGCACAGCGAAAAGCGCACTAAGCATGCCGAGGAAAAGCTGCAGATTGCGCGCCGTGCTGTGGAGCTTATCGAGGAGGGCTCGACCATCTTTTTGGGCACGGGCACCACGGTTGAGCAGATGGCCTCGATGCTGCCGACGTTTCGCCTGCGCATTGTGACCAATTCGCTTTCGGTGTTTAACCTGCTCGAGGCGCGCGAGGACTGCGACCTGTGCCTCGTGGGCGGTATGTACCGTCGCCGCACCGCCGCTTTTGTGGGGCCCATGGCCGAGGATACCCTGCGCGCGCTGGGAATCGACGCAGCCTATATCGGCGCCAACGGCATTTTGAACGGCGACGTGTCCACGTCTAACATGGAAGAGGGCCGCATCCAGCAGCTCGCCTTTAGCAAGGCCGACTCGCGCTATCTGATCGCCGACTCCAGCAAGATCGGCAAGCGCGACTTCTACACCTTCTGCCGCCTGGACAATTTGGACGCTGTGGTGTGCGAGCCGGGTATTACCGCCGAGGACCGCACTGCCATCGAGGAGCACACGCGGGTCATTTGTTAACTGGCGCTGCAGGCGAGGTAGTTATTGGGGACAGTCTTGGTGCGCTCCGTTGTCCTCCCGTTCGGTTTTTTACTGGGTGGGTATACTTCCATCCGCAATACAGACCGGACTGAGGAGGTATCCAAATGCCGGATAACGGGTCAATACAAAAAAGAGATGCGCGCGAGATGGCTCATGGGCGTCCTGTCCAGATAACCGAGCACACGACGGTAACCGAGCTGCAGCCCAGCTTGTCCGATGTCGTGTGCGCAAACAAAAAGCTGCAGATTGGCTTTATCGTTGCACTCGTGGTACTGGCGCTGCTGTCGGGCTTTGTGGCTCGTCCGCATTTTGCCGATACCAAAACATGGGACTCCACCATCGAGGTCATCGATCAAAAGAAAGGCAACGTACTGGCGCTCACGACCTCGTGCGTGGCGCTGTCTGCGGGCATTACCGCGCTGCCGGGTGATACGGGAACGCCGGTTGCCGAGCAGCTCGCGCAGCTTTCGGGTAACTTGGGCATCGTGCTTGCCGTGCTCTACCTCGAGAAATACCTGCTGACCATTTTGTGGTCGGTTGGCCTGGGCATCCTGATCCCGTTTGCGCTGGTACTCTTTGCGGTGTCGCTCGGCATTCACGGGCGCTGGAGCACGAGCGCCGTCCTGCGCCGCGTGGCGACTCGCGTGCTGGTGATCGCCATGATCGGAATGGCCTTGGTGCCTGCAAGCGTATGGGTGTCGCAAAAGGTCGACGAAACGTATCGAGTGAGCATCGAGGTGGCCGAGCAAAAGGCGGCCGACGCTGCGGGTGCGACAGATAGCGACAGCTCCAAAGCAAGCAAGAAAAAGACCGAGTCCGCAGAGTCCAAGAATGTGCTTGAGCAGCTTGCCGACGGCGCCTCGAGTCTCGTCACATCGGTGACCAGCGGTGCCAAGCAGATGACCGATGAAATTGTGCAGCAGGTGACCGATCTGATCGAAGGTGTCATCGTGATGATCGTGACCTCGTGCGTGATTCCATTGCTGGTGCTCGCGGCGTTTTTGTGGCTGGGGCACGTGCTACTGGGGATTGATATTTCCGGCCCGGCGAACTATTTGACGGGTCGCTTTCTGAGCGCTCCGTCCAAACATGCCAAGAAGAGCGGGCGGTCTGAGTAGGCGGCAACGCGATCTTTGGAAGATCAACCGCAAGAAGGGCGGCCGAGACACGTTCTCGGCCGCCCTTTTGTTTGTTGGACACATGGTCGCTACGTCCGTGCCGGGCCCAAACGTTCAACAATCATCCGTGAACGGCATTTGTTCAAAAAAGAACAAAGATAAACAAATAGTTGTTGCAGTCGATGTTCGAATGTGTTCAAATAAACATGAACAGTGAAGAACCGCACATTCAGATGCCCGGACCTGAGCGCGATTCAACACTTCCAAACAGAAACTACGCACCTGCGTATCTCTCAAGGAGGATGTCATGAGGGTTGTAATCGCTTCCGATGCCGACGGTATGTCGATGAAGGAGTCCATCAAGGAGATGCTCATCGCCGACGGTCATGAGGTCGTCGACTATTCCGAGACCCCTGCCGCGGACTTTGTCGATTCCGCGACCGCCGTTGCCAAGGACCTGCTGGAGCACAAGGATTCCCAGGGCTTCGCATTCGATAAGTACGGCGTCGGATCCTATATGGCCGCCGTCAAGATCAAGGGCATGGTCGTCGCCAACATTTCCGACGAGCGTTCCGCCTACATGACCCGCGAGCACAACGGCTCGCGCATGGTCACCATGGGCCCGGGCGTTGTGGGCACCGAGGTCGCCAAGAAGATCGCCCGCGAGTTCCTGCGCGCCCAGTACGCCGGCGGCCGTCACCAGATCCGTGTCGACATGCTCAACAAGATGGCCTAACGAGAGCCACCGAGAACTCGAACTTCTACCTCAACTTGTGAATTCAGACGAAAGGACGTTCTGATGAAGAAGACCATCGCAATCGGTTGCGACCATATCGTTACGGACGAGAAGATCTATCTGGCCGACCGCCTGGAGCAGGCTGGCTACAAGGTGCTCGACTGCGGCACCTACAGCCACACCCGTACGCACTATCCCATCTACGGTAAGGCCGTGGGCGAGGCTGTTGCCAGCGGCAAGGCCGACTTTGGCGTGGCCCTGTGCGGCACCGGCATCGGCATCACCAACGCCGTCAACAAGGTTCCCGGCGCTCGCTGCGCCTTGGTTCGCGACATGACCTCCGCCCTGTATGCCCGTCGCGAGCTCAACGCCAACATCGTGGGCTTTGGCGGCAAGATCACCGGCGAGTTCCTGATGGCCGATATCATGCTTGCCTTCCTGGAGGAGCCCTACGAGAAGACCCCCGAGCACGATGCCCTGATTGCCAAGATCGATGCCTGCAATAAGGTCGACGCTGAGGCTCAGGCTGACCCGCACTTCTTTGACGAGTTCCTCGAGAAGTGGGACCGCGGCGAGTATCACGACTAAGGGGGTTCCGGCGTTTTAACAAACGCCGGACCGGTCGACGCTGCGAAGCCATCTGGCGGGCAATCTGCCGCTCAGCTTCGACGGCATGACCAGAAGGTCAATGCCGTCTCGCTTCACGGCACCTTGCCTCGCCAGCTGGCTTCTCGCTGATGTCTGAGTGGCCTGTGGGGTTACCCCTGTTGTTGCGAAGCGTTCTGGTATGGCAAGTTGCTCCGATAACACGTTTGCTTGCCGAGCTTGTGTGCTTCGTTTTGGCGGTACCCGGCATTCTGCAGCTTTTCAATTGACGGCTCGCGTTTCTGTGAGGGGGCGCGGGCCGGTTTTCTATCAGCCCTATTGACTTGGCGGGCTGTCGTAAGAAAGGGAAGGCTCCTATGGAGTTTGTTCTTGATAACGGTTTGATTCGTGTGGCGTTGACCACGGCGGGCGGGTCGTTCACTTCTATTGCGGCCAACGGCCGTGAGTACCTGTGGCAGGGCGATCCGGCGGTCTGGTCGGGCCAGGCACCCATTTGCTTTCCGATTTGCGGCGGCCTTCGTGACGGCCGCGCGATGACCATGGGCGGCCGCGAGGTCAAGCTTGCCCGCCACGGCTTTGCCCGCAAGCAGGAGTGGAAGCTCGAGGAGCAGGGCGACAGCATGGTCGCGCTGAGCCTAAGCTCTGCCGACCACGCCGAGCTACTCGAGCAGTATCCGTATCCGTTTAAGATCGTCGCGCGCTACACGATCGATGCGGCTAAGGTGGCCGTGTCGTACGAGGTGACCAATGAGGGCACCGAGGATATGCCATTCTTTGTGGGCGGTCACCCCGGCTTTAAGTGCCCGCTCGACGAGGGCGAGTCCTATGACGATTATGAGCTTCGTTTTGAGCAGCGTGAGGCCACCGAGCTCTGTACTGCCGTTCCCTCGACTGGCCTGATTGATGTTGAGCATCGCAGCAAGAACCCCATGATCGGCCAGAACCTGCCGCTTACCCACGAACTCTTCGACTTCGCGGAGACCATCTTTGACGTGCTCGAGAGCCGCGTGGTTACGCTGACTAAGAAAACCGAGGACAAGGGCGTGCGCCTGACGTTCCCCGATATGCCGTACCTGATTGTGTGGAGCAAGCCCGAGGGGGACTTTGTGGCTGTTGAACCATGGGGTGGTCTGTCCACCTGCTCCGACGAGGACGATATTCTGGAGCACAAGCGTGGCTGCCTGGTGGCCAAGCCGGGAGAGACCGTCATCCGCGGCTTTGAGATCGAGATCCTTTAACGAGCTATCGTATGTTTGGGGCGGGTCATGCCGCCCCGGAACAGGAGTTCAACATGATTCTGACCGTTACCATGAACCCGTCGATCGATACGCGCTATCAACTCGACAAGCTGATCATCGACGACGTGAACCGCGTGACGCCCGAAAAGACCGCTGGCGGCAAGGGTCTCAACGTGAGCCGCGTGCTGCTGCAGTTGGGCGACGATGTGCTCGCGACCGGCCTGCTCGGCGGCCACATGGGTGCCTATATGGCCGAGCTTATGGATGCCGACGGCGTCAAGAACGACTTTGTGCCCATCGCCGGTGAGACGCGCATTTGCCTGAATATCCTGCACGAGGGTAATCAGACCGAGCTGCTGGAGAGCGGCCCGCAGATCGCCCCGGCCGAGCTCGAGGCCTTTACGGCTAAGTTCGCCGAGCTTGCAGCGAAGGCGGATGTTGTGACGCTTTCGGGCTCGCTGCCGCGCGGCGTCGATGCTGGCTACTATGCCGAGCTCGTCAAGATCGCCGAGGAGGCGGGCGCCAAGGTGCTGCTCGACACCTCGGGTGCATCGCTGGAGGCTGCGCTGGAGTCCGACGCTAAGCCTGAGCTCGTGAAGCCCAACCTGACCGAGATTAACGGCCTGCTGGGTACGTCCTTTACGACCGATGATGTCGATGCCCTGCGCGAGGCGCTTGCCGCCGATGGCCGCTTTGCCGGTATTCCCTGGGTCGTCGTCTCGATGGGCGCTGCCGGTTCGGTGGGCTTCCATGAGGGCCGCGCGTTCCGCGCCAAGACGCCCGCGATTGCGGCTGTGAACGCGACGGGTTCCGGTGACTCGACCATCGCCGGCTTTGCGCATGCCATTGCTGCTGGTGCCGACGACGTCACGGTGCTCAAGACCGCCAATACCTGCGGCAAGCTCAACGCCATGGATCCCAAGACCGGCCACCTGGTCATGGACCGCTGGGACGAGATCTACAACAGCGTTGAAGTAACGGAGCTTTAATAGTTACGCGGTTTTACCAAACCGCGTAACGGCTCGACGCTGCAAGCCCGCCAGAGCGGCAATCTGCCTTTCAACTTCGGCGGCATGACCAGAAGGTCAATGCCGCCTCGTTTCAAGGCACCTTGCTCACTCTGGCGGGCTTTCGCTGTCGTTGCCAAAACACCGGCGCTGCTTTGGCCGACATTTGGCGCCACCTTGTCTCAAATGCGACTCGCTCGATGTCGTTGCCAAAACATCGACATCGAGCGAGTCGGCGATAACATGGCCACCCTCGTGGACGGTGTGGTTGCCGCTGATCTTGGAATGGCCGGGCGCGTGCACGTAGAGCACCTGGCGGTCGCCGATGGGGCGGTACTGCCGTATGGACTTATAAAGCAGAAGAGATGCAGATAGAAAAAGTAGAGTACGTTAACATGCGTCCGACGATAGCGGGCCTCGGCGCGGGGTGTATTTCTGCCCGGGCCGGCATGCACGCTATTCAGATCTCGCAAGGGTGAAGGTGATCCTGTGACAAGGCGCCCGTCCAACGATACCAGTTTGCGTCCGGTCTCCATGGCCGACGTCGCCCGCGCTGCTGGCGTTTCGCAGCAGACGGTTTCGCGCGTCGCCAACGGCTTGCCCAACGTTAACGAGCAGACACGTCAGCGCGTGCAGGCCACTATGCAAGAACTCGGCTTCCGTCCGAGTTATGCCGGTCGCTCGCTGCGCGACGGCCGTTACCATTCGGTCGGTCTGTGTGTCAACGATGTCACCAAGTTTGGCAACCTCTCAATGATCGACGGCATCGCCAGCGCTGCTCGCGAGCATAATTGCGCCATCACGCTGGTCGAGATGTCCAAGACCGAGGAATTCTCGCTTGCCGAGGCCACGCGTCGTATGGCCGCGCTGCCCGTGGACGGTATCATCATCGGCATGAGTCGCATGGCACCCGATTTTGAGACGTTTGATCCGTTGCCGGGCATTGGCACGGTCATCGTTACCATGTACGCGCATCCGCGCGTGACCACAGTCGATTCCGACCATTACGGCTGCTCGCTATTGCTTATGGATCACCTGTTTGAGCTGGGACACGATCAGATTCGCTATATTGGCGGCCCGTCGTTCTCGGTCGACGAGCAGTTTCGTCGCGCCGGTTGGCAGGATGCACTCGAGCGTAAGCACATTAAGCCGCAGGCGCCGCTCGAGGGCGATTGGTCTGCCAACAGCGGATACGAAGCTGGCAGATATCTGGCCGAGCACGACCGCACCATGACGGCGATTTACGCGGCAAACGACCAAATGGCAAACGGTGCCATCGCCGCGCTGCGCGATAGCGGCTTGCGCGTGCCCGAGGACGTGAGCGTGGTGGGCGTCGATGATTCGCTCGATGATTTTGTAGCACACAACGAGCTCACGACCGTTCGATTCGACTTGCATCAGCGTGGGCGCGAGGTGTTTGAGCATGCGGTTCCCGAGGCGGGTACGGTGGGCAAAACCGTTGCCATTCGTATTCCCGGCCAGCTCATCATTCGACATAGCACGGCGATACCGCGCTCATAGTTTGTGCTGGTAAACGGCGATTTATCGCATTTTAATAACAATCGGTAAGGATGCCGGCAGATAGCTGTTGGGATGCAGCCGAGTGCTATGATAGACGGGCTCTTTTGTCTATCTAGGAGGCTTTGCCTGATGGAGATCACCAAGGATATCCGCTACGTTGGCGTCGACGATCACGACATTGACCTGTTCGAGGGCCAGTACGATGTGTCCGAGAACGGTATGGCATACAACAGCTACGTTATCTTGGGCGAAAAGATCGCTGTCGCCGATTCGGTCGATGGCGGGTTTGTCGACGAATGGCTCGGTAACCTCGAGGCTGTACTCGACGGTCGCACGCCCGACTACCTGGTCATCCATCACATGGAGCCCGATCACTCCGCTGGCATCGCCGCCTTTATGGAGCGCTATCCCCAGGCACAGATTGTGGCCAGCATGGGCGCCTTCCGCATGATGGTCAACTACTTTGGCACCGACTACCCCGAGCGTAAGATGGTCGTCAAAGAGGGCGACGTGCTCGACCTGGGTGGCCACAGCCTGACCTTTGTCGGCGCCCCCAACGTTCACTGGCCCGAGGTACTCTTCTCCTACGAGGCTACCGACAAGGTGCTCTTTAGTGCCGACGGCTTTGGCAAGTTTGGCGCCAACGACATCGAGGATCCGGAAGGGTGGGCCTGCGAGGCGCGCCGTTACTACTTTGGCATCGTGGGCAAGTTCGGCAAGTTTGTGCAAGCCGTGCTCAAGAAGGCCGCCGATTTGGACATCCAGATCATCTGCCCGCTTCATGGCCCCGTGCTGACCGAGAACCTGGGCTACTACCTCGACACCTACAACACCTGGTCGAGCTATCAGCCCGAGGACGAGGGCATCACCATTGCCTACGCGAGCGTCTACGGCCATCTGAAGGCTGCCGTTGAGGAGCTTGCATCTGCGCTCGAGGCTCGCGGCCAGAAGGTTTCCGTCTTTGACTTGGCTCGCGACGACATGGCCGAGGCCGTTGAGGACGCGTTCCGCTATGACCGTCTGGTACTCGCTTCCATTACCTATCAGGGCGAGATCTTCCCATTCATGAGCACCTTTATCCATACGCTTGCCGAGCATGCCTACCAGAACCGTACGGTGGCGCTCGTCGAGGGCGGCTCCTGGGCGCCCGCAGCTGCCAAGATTATGACCAAGGAGCTCGAGGGTATGAAGGACATCACCCTGACGCAGAACAAGGTGACCGTCCTGGGTTCGCTCAACGACGCCTCGCGCGCTCAGATCGAGGCCCTCGCTGACGAGCTCTCCAAGTAGCGATACGTTCACGTTTAACGCTCAAACCACCACAAAGGGGACGGTGAACCTTTGTGGTGGTTTTTGTTTAAGCGCCGGCGATGAGGAGATTTGGGCGGGCGTTGTCGACGATCTCGGCGATTGAGGTGGCGACGGCGTGATCGGGGTCACGGTCCATCACGATGGCGTTGACGTCGGTCAGCTCGGCAAAGCGGTACATGCCCCGTCCGTTGACCTTGCTGGCGTCCATGAGGGCCACGCTTTGGCGGGCGGCGCCAATCATGGCCGTTTTGGTCTCAGCCATCTGGGGAAAGTCGGTGGTAAAGCCGCAGCCGGGAACGAAAGCGCCAGGGCACATGACGGCAAGATCGGCGTGGACCATTTGGAGCGCCTGCATGGTAAGTGGGCCGTACAGATAGCGATGGCCTTTGCGCAGTGCCCCGCCCAGCATGACGACATCGACTGAGGGCATGCTCTCGTCGATGTAATCGGCAATGGTAATGTCGGCCGTGATGACGGTGATGCCATCGCGCTGGTCGAGGAGCCGAACGAACTCGAGTGCCGTGGTGCCGGAGTCGACAAGCACCGTGTCGCCGTCGTTAACAAGCCTGATAGCGCTTTGGGCAATGGCTTGCTTGGCGGCAACGTTGACGTTGATGCGGCGATCCTGCGTGGAGACGGTTAGGCGTTTGTGGAGCGACACGGCGCCACCATGCGTGCGGCGCAGCTTGCCGGACTCGGCGAGCGCGTCCAGGTCGGCGCGGGCGGTAACGGAGGACACGCCAAAGGTCTGGGCGATTTCTGCTACTTGCACCGAGGCGTTATGTTCAAGCATCTCCATGATGGCGGCGCGTCGCTCATCGGCGAAAGCTCGGGTTGTTGCGTGGGCCATAGCTGCTCCATCCTCAGCCTAAATTTGCAGGAATTGTGTTGAGTCTATTTTCGTTCATTTTCTTTTTGAGCAAGTAAACGCCTTTCGATTACTTATCTTTTCTATAAAAGAAAGATGATTCGCTTGAAAACGGTAATGTCGGATAGGGGAATTTAGCCTGAATCCCTTCCGTTTGCTTTTCAAAAACGAGCGTTTTGGCCTGCGTGCCGGCGATATCTCGTACATGCGACAGATGCGATTTTCATACAATGAGCGCAGCAAAACGCAAGGTAAAACGCCTTGCGGACACGTACGCCCGATGTCCAGATGCGGGCGAGGGAGAGGAGCAAACGCTCATGGCACTTGTTACCACCGAAAAGATGCTCAAGGACGCTCAGGCCGGCCACTACGCCGTCGGCGCGTTCAACGTCGAGAACCTCGAGTTTGTTATGGCCGTTCTGGCCGCTGCCGAGGAGACCAAGTCCCCCGTCATCATGCAGACCACCCCGGGCACCATCAAGACCGCTGGTCTGGACTACTTCTACGGCATGGTCAAGGCTGCCGCCGAGCGCGCTTCCGTGCCCGTTGCCCTGCACCTCGATCACGGCGATGGCTATGACCGATGCATGCAGGCTTTCCGCACGGGCTACACCTCCGTCATGATCGACGGTTCGCACGAGTCCTTCGAGGACAACATCGCTCTGACCAAGTCCGTCGCCGATGCTGGCCGTGCCATGGGCGTGCCCGTCGAGGCCGAGCTCGGCAAGGTTGGCGGCAAGGAGGACGACGGCCCTGCGGTTGAGGGCGAGAGCCCCTACACCGATCCTGCCGAGGCCAAGGAGTTCGTCGAGCGCACAGGCTGCACCTCGCTGGCGATTGGCGTTGGTACCAGCCACGGCGTGTACACGAGCGATCCGCACATCGAGCAGTCGGTGGTCAAGGCCATCCGCGACGCCGTCGACGTGCCGCTGGTTCTGCACGGCACTTCCGGTGTGCCCGATGAGCAGGTTGCCGAGGCTGTGAAGAACGGCATCTGCAAGGTTAACTACGCAACCGAGCTGCGTCAGGCCTACACCAAGGGCTTCATGGCCTACATGGCCGAGAACCCTGCCTGCTTCGATCCTAAGAAGCCGGCCAAGGAGGGCATGCGTGAGATCACCGAGCTGGTTAAGATCCGCATGACCAACCTCAACTCTGTGGGCAAAGCAGAGTAACAGCAAGGGTACTCCGACTCGCTACATATCCCGGGGAGGGACGAGGGCTTAGTTCCCCAATCGTCCTCGGGCATGCAAAAAGCCTCGCTGCGCACTTCGTGCGGCGAGGCTTTTTGCCCCCCTGCGGAAAGATTGGGAAACTAAGCCCTCGTCCCTCCCAGGTTGACCTACTCGAGGTCGTCGCTCTTGTGGCGTTAGGGCAGAAAATAATAAGAAGCCTTCGCGCTGCGGAATGATTTTGGAAACTAAGTACGGGGACCCGCCCAAGCCGTTCTGCTCAATCGCCCTTGTGGTGTTGGGACTGAAAGGGTGGGGCGCGTGGGTTATTTGGTTGTTAGGGTTAGTAGGTCGTTGGGGGTTTTGAGGTTGTAGGTGGCGTTTGGGATATCTTGGTGTGATCCCCATGCTGCTCGGGCAAAACTGACCCCTGCTGAAGTTGCGCATTGTTCGTCGTAGACGGTGTCGCCAACGTAGACGACGTTGCCAGGATTCGCGCCCGCACGTCGGAGATATTCGAGCATGGGTGCGGGTGCGGGTTTATGTTCGGTTGTGTCTTCGACAAGGATGATGTGCTCAAAAAACTTATCGAAACCAAGGGGTGCAATTTCTTTTGCGTATTCGTCGCGCGCACGTGAGGAGACGATGCCAAGTTTGCAGCCGCTATCGGCGAGTGTTGCGATGACTTCAAGCAAACCTGGAAACACGCTGATGGTGCTTTTAAAGCTGGCGGCAACTTGGCACCAGCGATCCAACGTTGCCTGCGAGTAGATCCCAAGTTTCTCAAGGGCATCCTTGCCGGGTATGCCGAGGGCAAAGTCAAGCTCGTGTCGGGGAAGCGTTTTGCTGGTCTCTTCTTGGACAATCTGGACAAGCGATGACAGAACGCTTTCTTCTGTATCTGCCAATGTCCCATCAACGTCAAATACGATATGGTCAAAGTGCTTCATATGATTGCTCCTCTCTGTTGTTTGCCTGCAAGTTTGATGCAGTGACAGAAGAAGGGTTAGCGGGATTTCTGCCTGGTGCTATCGAGATTCTGCCTCGCTGCTCGATAGCTCGAAGGAGTGCACCCCATTTGTTCTTTAAATACCTGGCCAAGATGGCTTGCTGTTATAAATCCGCATTGGCGCGCGACTGTCTGTACCGTTCGCGTGGTGTGTGCCAAAAGTTCGCAAGCACGGTTTATGCGGTATGCGCGTAGATATGCCGCCGGGGTCGTTCCTGCACAAGTTTCGATAATGCGGTAACACTCTCTTTCGCTTACGCCGGCTGCAGATGCCATCTGGGGCACATCTATAGCGGCTGCATAGTTTGCGCGGATAAAGTCCAGGATTGCCTTGAACTGTACGTCGCGGCTGGTCATCCAAGAGGCGCCGTCGGAAGAAAAGAGCGGTTCGGTCTTGGCGTTAATCTGAATCCAGAGCTCTGACAAACTATTTCGAAGCGCCATCTCGTTCTGCGGCCGTTGAAGGTCGTGGCTAAAGGAGCTCTTCAGCAAATCGATAAAGGGCATATCGTCGGGATTGGTGGGCGACCATTTGAGCACATCGACGCCTCGACATTGAAGCAATGGGTTGATGTAGCGCTTTTGGAGACGTCCCGCGGGATCGCCGAGCATCGACGGCTGAAAGATATGCAGCATTTGAATGGCTGGCGCCGAATTGGGTGATTGCAGCGTGCTGTGCAAAACGCCGCCGTTGATAAAGCCGGCGGACCCTTCCTCAAAGCGTACGTGCTCATGAGCCGCGTGCGTTCGATAGTCAATCGCTCCCTGCTCCATGTAGAAAAGCTCAACTTCGGAATGCCAGTGCCAGGGGACGGAATTGCCCGGATAGCGAGCGAATTCTGCGCGTTCGGCAATATAGGGCCAGTCTTCGGCGGTCTCGGGAAACGCTTCCTCGCGTCCTCCGCGGTGCAATTCTATGTGATCCATGTTTCGCATGGCATCAGTATAAAGCGCGATGGGCTTAGATTGCTCTTGCCTGTTCGGGGAACGCCTTGTCTAGGGATGCTTGGAGCTTATCGAAGGATGCTCGCAAGTTGTGGCTCTGGTCGGTTGAGCGTTTGGCTTTTGTGGTGGGGGAGTCGGGGAGGCCGTTTCTCTGTGTCGGGGGGAAGGAGAAAAGGTTTGCATGTTTTAGGGATGGCTGCTGTGCTGCGTCATTGGAAGAATGCATGCTTATGCGGCCTCCTCGATGTCCACCAAAAGATTGCGCGCGGGGTTTGCTGCTAGGTCCCGTGCGTTGGCAGTATTATGCCGCGGCCGTCGCAAAGAAGCGCTAAAGAAAGGCTTAATGAGGTTTGGCATAACGATGAAACCGCAGGTCAGAGGTATCGAGTAACACTCTTGAAAGGTTTTGGGCTTAAGGGCTTTCTAAGGTTTGTGACGTGGATGTGGCTCGCCTGTGTGGGGCGTGTGAATGCTCGCTGTTAGCGCTGCGGCTCTGCAGCCCGTACCTGCTCGATGACCTTTTCCATCGTGGCGTCGATGTGATCTTTTTTGAGCTCGCATTCCCAGATAGTTATGGGCGTCCAGCCCATTTGAGTGAGTGCTGCCACGGCAGCGTGGTCACGCTCGACGTTGCGACGGAACTTTGCCTCCCAAAACTCAACATTGCGCTTGGGCTGGCTCGGATTGCACTT
This sequence comes from Collinsella sp. AF14-35, assembly GCF_003464565.1. Lineage (NCBI taxonomy): Bacteria > Bacillati > Actinomycetota > Coriobacteriia > Coriobacteriales > Coriobacteriaceae > Collinsella > Collinsella sp. AF14-35. Next base: position 20,942 of record NZ_QRZD01000021.1, on the reverse strand, counting down.
AGGGCAGCGATGCCAAAAGCAACCGTTGACGAAGATGGCGATCTTGCGCCCGGGGAAGGCGATGTCGGGCTTGCCGGGAACCTTCCATTCCAAGCGATAACCCGTAAGGCCCGCTGCCCGCAGGCGCTGTCGTACGAGCAGCTCGGGCTTGGTGTTGGCGCGCTTGTTGCCCTTCATGGACTTTTTGATGGCGGCGCGACGGCGCACCAGTTCGCGCTCGTCGGCGGAAAGGTCCGAGGTGTCGATGCCGTCCAGCAGGCCGGGCTTGGGGCGCTTTTTGCTGCGGTGCTTAGGTTTGCGCTTGGATTTGGCGGCAGGCTCGTCAGCCGTGCCGGTCTCGGCGTCGTTGGTGCTGCCGTTGGCCTCAAGTCGGTCTTCCTTCAGCTCAATCAGAGCATCGATGAGCCCCTTGTCGGCGGGCATCCATTCCACCGTGGCAAGCGAGGTGCGTGGAATCCAGCGGATATCAAGCTGGCGGTCGTGTTTCTGGGGCTCATCGGATTCATCGGCGAGCGAGCAGTAGTAGCACTCCATGGAGAGATGGAAATCGGGATAGTCATACTCAACGGTGTAGAAGTCACGCAGGTTGGTGACCTTCACCTGCAGCTCTTCCATGAGCTCGCGGCGCACGGCGTCTTCTGGTGTCTCACCGCGCATGAGCTTGCCACCGGGGAACTCCCAAAGTCCCTGCATGTCGCCATAGCCGCGCTGCACAGCCAGTAGCTCGTCAGATCCTTCCTTGCGAATGATCCCAGCTGCAACATGAACAGTCTTCAACAGGAGCCCTCTCTCAACATCAACACATGGCAGACTACGCTTACCTTACGCAACGGTAAGGCAAGCGTAAGCCATATCGATGGTAGCCGACTCGGCTCCTTGCGACTATAGATGCCGTAGACTAATCGCAAGAAAGGACTCGGTATGCAAACCACGCAAACGGCGACCCCGGTACTGGAGGTCGCGCATCTCGAAAAGGTATATGGAGCACTGGGCAACGTGACCCGCGCGCTCAACGATGTCAGCTTTACCGTCAACCGCGGCGAATTCGTCGGCATCATGGGCGCCTCGGGCTCGGGCAAGTCGACGTTGCTCAACTGCGTGTCGACCATCGATAGCGCCACGAGTGGCACCATCCGCATCAACGGCCAGGACGTGACGCGCATGAAGCAGGCCAAGCTTTCGCAGTTCCGCCGCGAGGAGCTGGGCTTTATCTTCCAGGACTCCAACCTACTCGATACGCTCACGGCACGCGAGAACATCGCCCTGCCGCTCACCATCGCCCGCACAAACTCGGCAGAGATCTCGACCCGCGTGCAGGATGTGGCCGCGCGCCTGTCTATCAGTCAGGTGCTCGACAAGTATCCCTACCAAATGTCGGGCGGCCAGCAGCAGCGCGTTGCCGCGGCTCGCGCGCTCGTCACCGACCCCACTATGATCATGGCCGACGAGCCCACCGGCGCCCTCGATTCCAAGAGCGCCCGCCTGCTGCTCGAGAGCCTAGAGGCCCTCAACCGCCGCCTGCGCGCCACGGTGCTCATGGTCACGCACGACAGCTTTGCTGCCAGCTACACGAGCCGTGTGCTGTTTATTCGTGACGGCAAGATCTTCACCGAGCTGCGCCGCGGCGACACCGACCGCCGAGAGTTCTTCGACCGCATTATGGAGGTCGTTGCCATGATGGGCGGTGAAGGCTCCGATGCTCTGTAAACTCGCTTGGGGCAACGTCCGCCGCACCGGCCGCGACTACCTCGTCTACTTGCTGACGCTCACCCTGGGTGTCACGGTCTTCTATGCCTTCAATACCGTCTCGATGCAGGTCGACATTGCCGGCATCAAGGAGGAGGGACTGTCCGAGCTCATGGGCAGCATGCTCGGTTACCTGACGTACTTTTTGGCCGGCGTCATGGCCTTTTTGATGGTGTATGCCAACAACTTCATCATGAAGCGCCGCAAAAAGGAGTTCGGCCTGTACCAGGTGCTCGGCATGCGCCGCGGGCGCGTCGCCACGATCATGGCGCTCGAGACCGTGATCGTTTCGGTCGGCGCCTTTGTCGCCGGCATTGTGCTGGGCGTGGGGCTCTCCCAGCTCATGACATTCTTTACGGCCTCGCTCTTTAAGACACAGATCGCTAATTTCCACTTCTTTTTCTCGGTGCATGCGTTCAACCTGACCCTTGCCTGCATGCTCGTGATGTTTGTGCTTACGCTACTGCTGAACCTTCGCGCCGTGCGCCGTACCAAGCTCATCGAGCTTATGGGCGCCGAGCGGCGCAACGAGAGCATCAAGACGCGCAACCCCTGGATTGCGATCGCCATCTTTGTCGTGGGCGTGGTGCTGGTGGGCGTGGCCTATTGCCGCCTGTTGCGCGATGGGTTCCCGCTCACCGCGACGGAGGGTAAGCTGCAGGAGGCCATGAACCAGTTTGGTATCACCACGGCCATGGTTACGGTGGGTACCTTTGCCCTGTTCTGGGGCCTTTCGGGCATGCTTATCAAGCTGCTGCAGAGCCTACGCAGCGTGTATTGGCGCGGCCTCAACATGTTTACCGTGCGCCAGCTTGCGGCCAAGGTCAACACGGTGTGCTTTTCGATGGGCGTTATCGCGATGATCCTGTTTCTGGCCATTACCTCGGTGACCTGCGGTATGTCGATCGCCAACGTGATGAACGAAAACCTCGAGCGCTATACGCCGGCGGATATGACGCAGGCGTATATCTATTACATGCCCGATAGGCTCGACTACTACAAGGAGTATGTCAATCCTTCCGAGGCCGATCGCATGGTGCTGGCAGACGCAACGGTCGATTTGTACTCTGCATGGCACGGTGACCGTATCGATCCCGATAACGTTGCGGAAAGTATCAAGGGCAAGTCGGCAGATAATGGCAACGAGGCCGGAAAGAAGGTCAATATCGCCGACGTTGCCGGCGAGCATGTGCAGATTGATTCGTATCTGAGCTATACGCTTGGCGGCTCGGATCCTTCGGTGACGGCGGGCGAGATGTGCAAGGCCATGGGCGAAAAGCTCCCCAAGGCGCTCGAGGGTAGCAATGCCGATGATATGGGCCTGTTTGAGACGCCGGCGAGCCAGTACAACAAACTGCGCCAGATGATGGGCGAGGAGCCGGTGAGCATTGGCCGCGACCAGTACTTGCTTACGTGCGATATGGGCGGCGAGTTGGGCGACCTGTACACCAAGTACATGGCTGGGGGCCATACCCTCACCTTGGGCGGACATACGCTCAAGCCCGCAACCGATAAGTCGGACGAGGACACGGCTGCCATCGCCAACTCGGCACTCGGCAGCAATCCCGGTACCGTGGTCGTAGCCGACGAGCTGCTGTCCCAGCTTAACCTGCAGCCGTATTCCAGTAATCTGCTCGTTAACTACAAGCAGGGGATGGATGTGACCAAGGCAGACGAGAGCATTAAATACACCATGCTCGACAATCTGCTCGTTGACGGCAAGGAGCCGGGGTCGTGGGGAGTCTTCATGACACGCTCCGAGATCTATACGCTGGCGGCGCAGATGAACGGCATGATTAGCTATCTAGCCATCTATATTGGCTTTGTACTGGTCGTTGCATGTGCGGCAATTCTGTCGATCCAGCAGCTCTCCAATGTGGCCGACGAAAGCCGCAGCTATCGCGTGCTGGCGCAGATCGGCTGTGACGACCGCCAGATTCGCCATTCGGTGATGGCGCAGCAAGCGGTGTTCTTCCTGTTCCCGCTGGCAGTGGGTCTGGCGCACTCCTTTGTGGCGCTCAAGGTGATCATCGAGCTGGTGAGCACGTTTGGCAACATGAGCATCGGCGGCACGGTGGGCCTCACCTGTGCGATTTTCCTGGCAGCCTACGGCGGCTATTTCCTGGTGACCTACCTCATGAGCACCGGCATGGTGCAAGCCGCCATCGCCACACGCTACAGTGAGTAACAGACGGGCAAAACCGTCGCAAAATCAGAGCGAAGCACCGCCGCGAAGGGAGTCCAGCTCCCTTCGCGGCGGTATTTTGCGTATCTAGAGCATCTCAGATGCAAGTGAGTAGGCTTTTTTGGATCTGCCGAGCACATCGCGGCAAGTGCTCAATAAAATCGCAGGTCAGGGCTGTGGCGTTTTGAGGTGTGCTCGGCATCCCGCCAAAAGCCTACTCACTTGGTTTTACTGCTAGAAAACCGCCGCGAGGGAAAGTAGCTCCCTCGCGGCGGTTTTGGCATTTGCCCAGATAAAACCTGCCAAAATAAACCTGTCCCTTTTTGGTAGGTTATCGTTTCCAAAAGTGGAGGATCAGGGTCGTACGGTTTTGCCGCTCGGTTTTGACCAGGATGTTGTGGATGTGGGTCTTGACGGTACCCACGGCAAGGAAGAGCTCGTCAGCGATCTCTTGGTTCGATTTGCCCAACACAACCAGACGCATGACTTCGGTTTCGCGGTTGGAGAGCTTGTAGGCGTTGCGATAGAAGGGCATCTGCTCTTCGATGTGTCGATCAAGATCGCTGACGTTCTTTTCCTCGGGCGCCTCCTGCATGCGAATCGAAAGCACGTGATAGGCATAGATGATCAGCAGAATCGCAAAGTAGCACGCAAAGATGTTCTCGCTAAAGTTGCGCTCGGACAGGTACAGCTGCAGCCAAGAGGGTGCCAGGCTCATGGGAACAACAAGGATGTTGTAGAAATCCTCGGCAACGATGCACCCGACCAGAATGGCGCCGATAATGAGGTGCTTTCGTTGATTGTTGACGCGCGCCTTAAGCTCGACCTGCGTGCTTTTATGCGCCGTCCAAAAGATATACAGTCCCACAAATACAAGGAATACCTGACGCATCGTGTAGTAGAGCCATTGATGTATGGGGCCGTAGGGGACAGCGACAATGATCAGCAGCTCGCTCAGGAAGAACGTTGCGACGGGAATAACAAACTGCTTTTTTGAATGTTTGTCGAGCAAGTCCATGGCAATGAGCCAGATAAAAGCTTGTGAAGCGGTCGCCACAAGGGTCCGCAACACAGGCATGGTAATTGAGTAATAGTCGCTGGCTGGAAAACTCTGGTTTTGCAACGTGTATTCAAAAAAGAAGATCTCGGTCATCTCGATGGCATAGCAAATAAAAACGCCGCTGCCATAGATAAAGAAGCGTCGACGAGACGAGGCATAGGCGGCAAGCGAAAGCACTGCCGTCACAATACAGATCACGAGTATCGCTAGGGTATAGAAGAACATCAGGGTGTTCATCTGCCACCGTCCCATCTCATTTCATCTATGGCCGAGCCCTGTATACCTTGTGGGATATAGACGTCTCAACCCTTCGTTCCATTGCGGATTAGGCGCCGAGATACAGCATAGCCGTATACCGTTCGCGGTTCTAGATAGTAAACCCCCTGCAAGCTGGCTACCTGCGGGTTTATATTGGTTTAGAGGGGATGTAACTCCGTGAACGGTCTTTAATCCCGAATAAACTAGGTAAAAATTGCATACGGGTGAATGATGGTCTTGTCAACACGAGGCGTGATGTTCGAGCGCCTCATAGCAATAGTCGGCACGACCGGCGGAAAGGAATCGACATGGCGCTGCCTAAGGATTTCATCGACACCAACGACTTCACCAAAGAGCAGATCCTGGCTATCGAGGATCTTGGCCTGGCAATGAAGAAGGCCATCAAGGTTGACGGCTATTATCCGCACCTGCTCCGCAACCAGAGCCTTGGCATGATCTTCCAGCAGGTTTCCACCCGCACCCGTCTTTCCTTCGAGACCGCCATGTGCGACCTCGGCGGCCACGCTCAGTTCTATGGCCCTGGCACCATTCAGCTCGGTGGCCACGAGTCCCTGGGCGACACCGCTCGCGTCATGGGCGACCTGCTCGACATCATGATGGCTCGCGTTGACCGTCACAAGGACGTCGTCGGCCTCGCCAAGGGTTCCGCCGTGCCCGTCATCAATGGCATGTCCGAGTTCAACCATCCCACGCAGGAGATGGGCGACCTCATGACCATGCTCGAGAACCTCCCCGAGGGCAAGAAGATCGAGGACTGCACCCTGGCCTTCATCGGCGACGCCACCCAGGTCTGCGTCTCCCTCATGTTCATCGCCTCCAAGGTCGGCATGAAGTTTGTCCAGTTTGGACCCAAGGGCCACCAGATCCCCGACGGCGGCCTGCACGTTGGCACCGTTGAGGAGCGCGCCGAGTTCGGCAAGCAGATGATGGCCATCGCCGAGGAGAACTGCAAGGTCTCCGGCGGCTCCGTCGTCATCTCCGACGACATCGAGTGCATCAAGGGCGCCGACTTCATCTACACCGACGTGTGGTATGGCCTGTACGACGAGGAGGTCTCGGGCGAGAACTACATGGACGTGTTCTACCCCAAGTATCAGGTCACCATGGACATGATGAACTTCGCCGGCCCCAACTCCAAGTTCATGCACTGCCTGCCGGCCACTCGCAACGAGGAAGTCGTCGACGAGGTTATGGACGATCCCGAGCGCTCCCTGTGCTGGGTCGAGGCCGAGAACCGCAAGCACTCCATCCGTGCTCTCCTCGCTGCCCTGGGCAAGCGCACCCCGCTCAACGACGAGGGTGTCGAGTACTCCGCCAAGGCCGAGCTTCACGCCGCTCTCGAGGCTCTCGAGCAGCTCTAAGCCTTAAGCCTGCTAAACGCACGTTTGCGGGCGGCGGATGCTCGTCTCCTGTCGCCCGCTCACCGAGGCTCAGGCAATTGCCTTAGTACCTTGGGCCTCGGATCTGTCCAAGACTGAGCGAAGGAGCTCATCATGAGCGACGGAAAGAAAAAGCTTTCCTTTTTGACGGTCATTTCGACCATCATCTGCGTCGTCTTCGTTTGCGAGGCCGCCGCTCCTGCTGCTGCCATTGGCAACCAGCAGTTCTTCTGGTGGATCTTCCTGATCCTGACCTTCCTGCTTCCTTATGGCATGGTTGTTGCCGAGCTCGGCACCACCTATGACGGCGAGGGCGGCATTTACGACTGGGTACGCGATGGCCTGGGCGACAAATGGGGCGCCCGCATCTCGTATTACTACTGGGTCAACTACCCGCTGTGGATTGCCTCGCTGGCTACCATGTTCCCCGACATTTTGGGCATGGTCTTTGGCGTTGAGTTCAACTTGATCGCCAAGATGGGTATCGATCTTGCCTTTGTGTGGATCGTCTACCTCATGGGCCGCTCCAAGGCGGCCGACTCCGAGTGGGTCCTTAACGGTGGCGCCATCATCAAGGTCGCCGTCGCCGTTATCGTTGGCGCTTTGGGCATTTGGTATGCCATGGAGAACGGTTTTGCGAACGACATGTCCGCTGCCACCTTCCTGCCCGAGCTCACCAACACCAACGCTCTCGGTTACCTGTCGATCATCATCTTTAACTTCATGGGCTTCGAGGTCATCTGCACCATGACCGATGACATGGCCGATCCCGCTCGCGATATTCCCAAGGCTATCATCGTCGGTGGCCTGTCCATCGCCGTGATCTACCTGTTCGCTGGCTTTGGCATCGGCGCTGCTGTGCCGGCCGATTCCATCGACCCCGACTACGGCATGATTTATGCAGTCCAGACCATGGTGGGCGACTCCATGATCTTTAAGGTCATCTGCATTGCCTTCCTGATCACCCTGTTCGCCAACATGGCTGCTTGGTCCTTCGGCGTTAACTCCGTTGCTCGCTACGCTGCCGAGCACGGCAACATGCCCAAGGTCTTCGCCTCGATGATCTCTGATGACGACATGCCCAACGGTGCCAACCTGGTCAACGCCGTCGTTGCCTCCCTGGTGCTGTGCCTGCAGCTCGTTCCCATCGATGCCATCTCCAACGGCGTCTTCTGGATGCTCTTCGGCACCTCCGTCGTCTTCCTGCTGCTGACCTACATCCCGATGTTCCCGGCGTTCCTCAACCTTCGCAAGAACGACCCCGACCGCGAGCGCATCTTCACGTTCCCGTTTAAGGGTGCCATGATGAAGGTCATGCTGGCCATCCCTTGCATCGAGCTGATCCTGGCCATCGTTGCAACGCTGGTGCCGTTCTCTGCCGCTGAAATTGGCGACAAGCTCCCGATGATCGTTATCTTCATCGTGCTTCTGCTCATCGGCGAGGTTGTCCGCGTCGTCAGCGCTAAGGGCCGCGAGACCGAGTACAAGGGCCTCACTCCCGAGCTGGCAGCTCAGCGTCTCGCTGAGGAGGCCGCCGAGGCCGAGGAGAACTAGAGCACCCGGTTCTGGGGCTCCAACCCTCCTCGTGTACCAACGCGCGCTTCGTCGGGCTTGTCGCTCCCGACTCCGGGCACTCTAGCCTCTTCGGAGGCGTGTCCAAGCGACAGGTTTGCTAACCATTCCCCCGGGGTGGGTGTGAGCGATAGCTCCGGTAACCACCGCCCACCCCAATCTCTCTTCCGTATCCTTCGTGCGTTTTGTCTCCGCGCACTTGGTTACGTCGTCGCTTGCCGGTGCGATTCCGTGAAAACCGGCACCGGGCGCCCCGACCTTTGCCGGGGAACGGGCGCCTACCATCTCTTGGTTTTAGGCTGCGGGTAACCCGCCCGCAGCAAGCGATCGTTCGATTTGGAGGAAATCTTATGCGTACGATCACCGAGTCCGAGTCCACCCCCAAGGCCGACGGCTTCTTCATGCCCGCCGAGTTCGCCCCGCAGGATCGCGTGTGGATGGGCTGGCCCCACCGCACCGACACCTGGGCCCACGGCGCCAAGCCGGCCCAGAAGCAGTATGCCGCCATCGCCCGCGCCATCTCCGAGTTCACCCCGGTCTATATGTGCGCCAACCAGGTCGACTACGCCAACTGCAAGGCCGTCTTCGAGAACGACGAGAACGTCACCGTCATCGAGATGACCACCGACGACGCCTGGTTCCGCGACACTGCCGCCACCTACGTCATCAACGGCAAGGGCGAGAAGCGCGCCAACCACTGGCACTTCAACGCCTACGGCGGCCTCGTCGACGGCCTGTACTTCCCGTGGGACAAGGACGAGCAGATCGCCCTCAAGATGGCTGAGCTCTCCGGCTGCCGCCGCTATCGTCCCGACGACATGATCCTCGAGGGCGGCTCCATCACCGTCGACGGCGAGGGCACCCTTGTCGTGACCGACCAGTGCCTGCTTTCCCCGGGCCGCACCTGCTCTGCGGTTCTGGAGGAGGAAGAGGATCCCGAGTCCATCTGGCCCAAGTACCGCAAGAAGTTTGAGCCCTGGAGCGAGGAGCTTCGCGCCTACATGGACGAGCACCTCAAGGATTACCTGGGTGTCGAGAAGGTCATCTGGGTCAAGGAGGGTATCGACCCCGAGGAGACCAACGGCCACATCGATGACGTCGCCACGTTCATCGCGCCGGGCGTCATGGCCTGCATTTGGACCGACGATCCCGAGTATCCGTTCTACGAGCAGTGCCACGCTGCCTACGAGACCCTCTCCAACGCCGTCGACGCCAAGGGCCGCAAGATGAAGGTCTACAAGCTCTGCATGCCCGTGAACCCGCTGTTCATGGACCAGGCTTCCTGCGACACCATCGACGCCGACGAGAACGCCGAGCCGCGCGTCCCCGACGAGCCGCTGATCGCCTCCTACATGAACTACCTCGTGACCAACCACGGCGTTATCGTCCCGCAGTACGGCGACGAGAACGACCAGCTGGCCGTCGACACGCTCCAGAAGATCTACGACGAGGTCTGGGGCGAGGGTGTCTACAAGTGCGTCGGCGTTCAGTCCGAGCAGGTCGTCTTCGGTGGCGGCAACATCCACTGCATTACCCAGCAGGAGCCGTCCGCTTAATCGTCTGACTTTCCGAGGCACCCCATCTCGCCGCTCAAACCGTCGCTCGCGTACCAAAGTACGCTTCGCTCCTCTTTCGCGGCGACCTGGGGCACCTCGAAAACCCAGCCGATCAATCGGACAATCGGCGAATCGAACCATCTTGGGGCATTGATGGTCGGCTTGCCCGATGTCTTGGTCGGTTGGGTTTTCTTTGGGCACTCCGTTGCCTCCACTTCGGAGTGCCCTTTTCTTTGATTGAGTACGCGTCTGGCCTGGGATTTTTTGCGGGTTAGGCCAATTGTTCGCTTGAATTTCCCAGGTCAGACGCGTCTTCAATTGCCGAAAGTTATCGGTCGTGAACGCGACCGTTTTGATCGGAGTATCTATGTACCAGCGTATCGTTATCTACACGCGCCTGTTCCGCGAGCGTTGGTCCAACAATTGCATCCTCTCTTCTCTTTGGGATGGCACCTGCACCGGTGACGCGGCCTGCAACCCTACCTTGGGCTGCGCCTTCGGTACAGATGCCATCCTTTTTGCTGTAGGGGAAGCGTGCCATGGCAGGTAAAAAGTTCTCCCTGTTCGAGGTCATCCTCTCGGTTATCTGCGTTGTCTTTACCATCGAGGCGGCTGCTCCGGCATCTGCCATGGGTAACGTGCAGTTCTTCTGGTGGATCTTCCTTATCATTACGTTTTTGCTTCCCTATGGCCTGGTGGTGGCCGAGCTCGGTACGGCGTTCGATTCCGAGGGCGGCCTGTACGACTGGGTTCGCCTGGGCTTGGGAGACCGTTGGGGTGCACGCTGCTCCTGGTGCTATTGGGTCAACTTTCCACTGTGGGTGGCAAGTATCGCCTGCATGTTCCCCAGTGTCATCAATGCGGTATGGGGCATCGAATTTTCGCTTGGGGTCCGAATTGCCATCGAGCTTACCTTTGTGTGGGGCGTCACGGTCATGGCAATGCAGCCGGTGGCCGAGGCCGATTGGGTCATGGATGGCGGCGCCGTCATCAAGGTGCTCATTACCGCCGTGGTGGGAATCATCGGCATCTGGTTTGCCTGCAACAACGGCTTTGCCAACGATATGTCGTTTAAGACCTTTGTCCCCGATCTGGGAGACACTAACTCACTGACGTATCTTTCAATCATCCTATTCAACTTTATGGGCTTTGAGGTGGTCGCGACCTTTGCCAGCACGATGAAGAACCCATCGCGCGATATCCCCAAGGCGGTTATCGCCGGTGGCGTTGCCATCGCGGCGATCTACATTATCTGTGGCATCGGTATTGGAGCCGCGGTTCCCACCGAGCAGCTTTCACTCGATTCGGGCATTGTGGACGCGGTTGCCGCCATGGTGGGGCGCGCTCACCCGCTGACGATGGTCGTGGGCGTGGCCTTTCTGGTAACGCTGTTTGCCAACATGATCTGTTGGAGCTTTGGCGTCAACAACGTGGCGAGCTATGCCGCGCGCCATGGCAACATGCCGCGTCCCTTTGCGCTGGTGTCCAAGAAGACCGGCATGCCCAACGGCTCGGCACTCATTAACGGTTGTTTTGCCAGCTTGGTGCTGCTACTTCAGATTCCGCTGGGTGAAGGTTCCGACGTCTTTTGGGTCTTCTTCTCGATGAACGTCGTCTTTCTGCTCATGAGCTATATCCCGATGTTCCCGGCGTTTTGGCGCCTGCGTAAATACGACGACCGCCCGCGTGTGTTTCGCGCGCCCTTCGAGGGCAAGGTGCTTGCGGTAGCGCTTGCGGTGCCGGTGGTAGAGCTCGTGCTTTCGATTGTTGCGACAACCGTGCCGCTTAACAGCTCGCCCGCCGAGATGTCAAAGTTGCCGATCCTCATGGGTGTGGTGATCGGCGTGTTGCTGGGCGAGGTTTCGCGCCTCATATCGCGCCGCGGCCGCAGCATCGACAATCCCGGCGTTGGCGCAAGGGGGACAGGTCGCTTTGCACCAAAACAGTAGCGCCGCGAGTTGTGCGGTGCTAGATGCATCTTGGATTACTGCTCACGCTGCTCGGGATCAGATGCGAGCTTGGGTGCAAAGTAGGGGACGTGGCCCAGGTAGGGGCAGCTGTCCTCGCGTGATTCGACGACGCAGGGGATATCTTCGTAGGTGAGTGAGTCGCTCAGGCGGGCGATGGTCTTGGCGGCAGGAGCGACGAGCATCTTGAGCGGTGCGATAGGCGCCATGGCATCTCCTTTCATCGGTGAGACACAGCTTGTTTATCTAAACGATACAGTACGTTTAATCGGTGAGTCTAATCTTGCGGCAAAGAATCTGTCAACATCCTCACGGCATCTAGACAGGGGAGGCGGGCATGAGTTTCGCGTTCTATATCTACACCACGATTATCATGGGTGTGGCTCTGGTGACCAGTGCCGTGGCATTGGTGGTTTGGCTCATGACGCGCCGTCGCGACAGCCTGGTGGCCGCGGCGGGCTTTTTGCTCTACATGCTCGATATGTCGGTCATTTTTTTTGACGAGTACAATCGGCTCAAATACGACTACGCTGTTACCTTTAGCGAGCCGTTGCAGCACCCCTTGCTGCGCTGCGTGCTCGGTATTGCCATCTATGCCTGCGTGGTACTGTGGATGTTTGCGCGCTTGCGCAAAAGGCCGACGTCGCGCATGCTCGGACTTGCTATCGTGCCGTTTTCAATCTTGCAATTGGTGCTGGTGCCTCGCAGCGGTGCTGCCGGAGAGATGCAGCAGTATCTCTTTTGGCTCACGCGTGACCTGGGCAATGTAGGATGTCTTGCCTATGCCGCCTGGCATTACCGGCACAGGGCCACGCGTGTTGAGAAACTCGACCTCGACCGCTCAAAGCTCTTTTGGAAGGCGGCACTCGTTCTTGCGTTTTGCGTAATCGCCGAGGACACCTACATGATTTTGCTCTGTCGCCCCGACTCTCAAAACCCCGTCATCAGCCTCTTTTTGTGGTATCTGTCCGAGCGCAATATCTCCGAAAACGTGCTGCTCATGGCATGCGCGGTCCAACTCTTTTGCCAGTTTAGCCATATCCTGCGCGTGTATGCCCGTCATCCGCGTGCCGATGAGGACGTGGCGGCCGAGAGCGCACGCTCTGGGGACGATCTAGCATCACGCGTTGTGATCTATGCCGATGCCCATAAGCTGTCGCGGCGCGAGCAGGAGGTGCTCACGCTGGTGCTGAAGGGCAACGACGCCCAAAACATCGCCAGCGAGTTGGTCATCAGCCCTGGCACTGTCAAGGCGCACTTGCATCGCATCTACGTTAAAAGCGGTGTCTCCAACCGAGATGACCTCATAGATGCCTTTTGGCGTTCCTAGTCCTATTCTTCCTTGCATGCGGGTCTTGCCGTGTGGGCGGGCACGCCGTTGGGCGTAATGACGCGGTAATAATCTCAGACAATAAACCTGCAGGTAAAGCGTGTAAACCTGCTTAAACTGACCGTTTGCGATCCCTGGCCTTGGCACGGATTTGCTCCTGTGTATCAATGGGTGTAGCGCGAAGCCGCGGACGTGGGACAGACGTCCGAGCACGGCTTGTAGGCACGCGCCGATGCGGGAGCGCTACGCTCCCAACCGAGTGCCCACGCGGGCGGTGCGTCCGCGTTGCAACCAAAGATGCCTGAGGAGGCTCACATGGACAAGGCTGATGTAGTTATCAAGAGCAACGCCGTCTTTACCGGCGATGGGCTCGAGCCGTTTAAGGGCGGCGTTGCCGTGCGCGGTGATAAGATTGTTGCCTGCGGTGACGATGCTCACCTGGCACCGTTTATCGGTCCCGATACCGAGGTGCGCGACTTTGGCGACCAGCTCGTCATGCCCGGCCTGATCGACTCGCACACGCATTTTGCCCAGGGCGCGTTTATGACCGACCCCGATTTTGCCGTCAACCTCATCGACTGCACCAGTTTTGAGATGGCGATGGAACGTGTCGTGGCGTTTGCGGCCGACCATCCCGATAACGAGTGGATTCTGGGCTGCCAGATTATCCAGTTCCAGTGGGATGTCCCCGAGATGCCCACAGCCGCGATGATCGATGAGTACATCTCGGACCGCCCGGTCTTTCTGCAGCAGGTTGACCTGCATACCTTTAGTGCCAATACCTGCGCCATCAACAAGGTGGGAGTAACTTCGCAGACGCCCGATCCCGCAGGCGGCAAGATCCTTAAGGATGCCGAGGGCAATCTGACGGGCGTGTTTTCCAACAACGCCGGCGTCTTCTTTATGGACGAGGTCTACGACCCAGCGCCCGAGGTTGTTGACGCGTCGTTTGCAAAAACCGCCCGGCGCGCCAATGCCCTGGGAATCACTACGGTCGGCATGGTCAATCCTACGTTTGTGAGCATGGAAAACCCGTATGCGGTGTTGGCAGGTCTTAATGCCAAGGGCGACTTGCCACTGCGCGTGTTCCTGTACACCGATCTGTTCGAAAACGAGTCCTTAACGCTCGAGCAGATCAAGGAGAAATACGCCTTCTCGGGTACGCAGGTCGAGTGGCACGGCTTTAAGCAGTTTCTTGATGGCGTGTGCTCCGACCACACCGCTTGGATGCTTGAACCCTATTCCAACGCGCCCGATACCTGCGGTGAGCCCGCGGAGGATCCAGAGCGCATCCGTGCCGCCATTGTCAGGGCGCAGGAATGGGGCGTTGACACGCGCGTCCATACGATCGGCGATCGCTCGGTGCGTTTTGTGCTTGATTGCTTTGAGGAGGGCGAGCGCTTGCATGGTAAGCGGGGTTGCCGCCACTCCATGGAGCACAACGAGACGGTTCAGCCCGAGGATCTGCCGCGCTATGCCGAGCTGGGTATATGCCCTGGTATGCAGCCGTGGCACATGCTGCTCGATATGGCTGACCTTGCCAAGGACGATGCCGTGGGCCCCGAGCGTGCTGCGCTTTCGTGGCCCCTGCATAGCCTGCTTGCCAGCGGTGCCGTGGTGCACCTGGGCAGTGACTTCCCCGTTGTGGGCTTGGAGCCCATGGAGGAGGTGTACGGCGCGGTCTTCCGCATGCTCGAGGACGGCTCCAACCCAGAAGGGTGGTTCCCGCAGGAGCGCATCACCATGGCCGAGGCCCTGCGCGCCTACACCTACGGCAGCGCCTACGCCATGCATGCCGAGGATCGCATCGGTACGCTCGCATGCGGCAAACAGGCTGATATCTGTGTGCTCGACCGTAACCTCTTTGACTGCGAACCGGCTGAGGTCCTCGAGGCCACGGCGTCTCTCACGATGATTGCCGGCAAGGTGGTCTACGAGGCCTAGCGGGGCTGCTGCATCGCTAGGCGGTGCCGCAGCCTGTGCGTGCCGCCCATCCATTCATGCATCCATTCATCAATCTCTCATGGAAAGGGGAGAACAATGGCAGAAGAAACGACCGCCGCTGTTGAGGAGGAGCGTGAGCTTGCCTCGCAGCCGATTCCCGGCCTGGTGCGCAAGTACACCATCATCACCGGCCAGGGTATGCTCGCCCAGATTATCATGGTGGTCCTTGAGGGCCTCGTGATGGGTTGGGGCCTGGGTGCACACGGCCTGGCCTGTGTTTCGATCATCATGTCGGTCGAGTACATTAACCTGGCCTTTGGCAACCTGTTTGGCACCGGCGTGCCCGCCGTGGTGGGCAACCTTTTGGGTGCCGGCGACATTAAGGGCGCCAGCAAGGCGTTTAGCCAGGGTTTTTGGCTTACCACGATTGTGAGTGTGCTGCTTGCTGTGGTGATGGCTGTGTTTACCGAGCCCATCTGCGCATTCTTCGGCGCCACGCCCGACATCATGGCCGATACCGTTGCCGGCGTGCGCACCTTCTCCGTGCTGCTGCCGCTCACGGTCATTGGTCAGATGGTCACCGCCGTCATGCGTGTGGACGAGAAGGTTCAGATCCAGGCCAACCTCATGACCGTGTCTGCCATCGTCGCTATCTGCTGGCTTGCGCTTTCCACGTTTGTGCTCAAGCTTGGCGTTATGGGAGCTGGCGTGTACTACGGTCTTTCCATCGGTATCTGGGCCATCGGTATCTTCTGGTTCATCGGCGGTAAGAAGTCGCAGCTCCAGATCAGCGCCGCCGACCTCAAACTCGACATGGCCATCTGCGGCCAGATCATCAAGATTGGTTTCCCGTTCTTTTTGGTGCAAGCTGCCACGTTCATCTTCAACACCGTTGCCAACTCGTTGCTTGGCCAGCTCGGCGGCGACATGGGTTCGCTCTACATCGCGGCCTTTGGTGTGATCAACGGCTACATCCTCTACATTACCATGATGGTCGCCCAGTGCTTCTCGTACGGCCTGCAGCCCATTGCCGCCTTCAACGCCGGCGCCAAGGCGTGGGCGCGCCTCAAGGAAACGCTCTCCTGCACGCTTAAGTACCAGGTCGTGACGCTTGCTGCGGTGTCTGCTGTGCTATGGGTGGCCGCAACGCCGGTCTGCGCCTTTTTTGCTGGTAGCGACCCGGCGCTCGTCGAGGTTGCCGCCAACGCCACGCGCATCGTTATCCTGGCCGTGGCCCTGGGCTATCTTGCCATGACCATGTCGATGTACTTCCAGGCGGTTGAGAAGGTGGGTATCGCCACGTTCACCGGTCTGCTCCGCTACGTGATCTGCTCCGTGCCGCTTATGTACCTGCTTGGCAACATGATGGGCGTTCAGGGTGTCTGGTTTGCCTTGGTGGCGGCTGACGCCATCACTGGTCTTATCTCCATCGCCCTCGCCGTCCGCGAATCCAAGCGACTTGCCACGCTCTAGACTCGGACACGGCCGGCCCGCGATAGTCGAATAAGTCAACTCGCCTGCAAGCCACCACAATGGGGACAGTTCCCATTGTGGTGGCTATTGTTATTTAGGGTCTGAGATTTCGGCTCTATAAATAACGTTTTTGAACTGGGCTACTAAAAGATTGTGGAAAACACTACTACAAGATTATGGAAAACGCTACTGCAAGATTATGGCAAATGATACTATACGATTATGGTAACAGCGTTATAAGGGGCGTTGATATGGCCGAGTACATTAACAGGGATTTGCATGAGTTGCTCATTCGCATGGCGGGTTGGTTTCCTGTTGTGTCGTTGACGGGGCCTAGGCAGAGCGGTAAGTCTACGCTGGTTCGGCATGCCTTTCCCGACTATTCCTATGTTACGCTTGAGGACCCCCAAACGAGGCGCGCGGCCTTGGAGGATCCGGTGAGTTTTATCCGCAACCGAAAGGGCGGACTCATCATCGACGAGGCGCAATACGCCCCGGATTTGTTCTCGATGATTCAGGTTGTTTCGGATGAGCGGGGAGACGCCGGTCAATACATCCTTACGGGATCGCAAAACTTTTTGATGATGAAAAGCATCGGCCAGTCTCTTGCCGGGCGAGTCGGGATCTTAAAATTGCTGCCATTTTCGTTTCGAGAAGCGGAGAGGGGCCAGCAGGGGCAGTTGGAAGTGGATTTGTTTGCGCTCGAAGGGGGATACCCTCGCCTGCGTTCCGCCGGAATGCCGTCCTCGGTTTATTTCCCCAGCTATATTGATACCTATGTTGAGCGCGATGTTGTGGGCTTGCTTGACGTGCGCAATAAAGCGGAGTTTCATAAGTTTCTGTCCATAATTGCCCAGAGCGCCGGTGCTCTCATTAATATATCTTCGCTTTCTCGAGATACGGGTGTGAACGTATCGACCATTAAAAGCTGGTTGTCTATCCTGGAGCAGAGCTACCTGACGTTTTCACTGCAGCCCTATTATGCAAATGCCAGGAAACGTTTGACTAAAACGCCCAAGCTTTATTTTTACGACACGGGGCTGCTCTGCTACTTGCTCAAAATTGGATCACTGGAGCAACTTTTGGAGAGCTCTTATCTGGGGGCAGTTTTCGAAAACCTCATCGTTTCCGAAACGGCGAAGAGCCATCTCAACGTGGGCGAGAATCCCGAGTTGTATTTCTATAGGGACGACGGCAAGCGAGAAATCGATTTGCTCGACTGCACAAACTCAGGGAGTCCCAAGGCTATCGAAATAAAATCATCCAGAACGTATCACGATAAGTACGCCCGCCATTTACAGGCTGTATGCGATGAGATCGACATTGCAAAAGATGCGCGCTATGTTGTGGCCCGCGTGGATTCAACGTATGAGTCGAAAGACTGTAGCGTGGTCTCGGCGCGTGATTGGCTTTTGCGATAACAAGTTCGGCGTATTAACAACTGCCGCGAAGAGGATCGGACCCCTTTCGCGGCGGTTTTTTGCCGATCCGGTGCGCCTCAGATGCAAGTGAGTAGGCTTTTTTGGATCTGTCGAGCACACCGCGACAAACGCTAAATAAAACCGCAGGTCAGAGCTGTGGCGTTTTGGAGTGTGCTCGGCCTCCTGCAAAAGGTCTACTCACTTGGTTTTTCGGCGAGAAGGCCGCCGCAAGGGCAAGCAGCTCTCCTCACGGCGGTTGGCGTTTGCCCAGATAAAACCTGCCAAAATAAACCTGTCTCTTTTTGGCATGTCCCTTTTGGCGCGGCTGATTGGTTTGGGCTGTTTTGGAGAAAGCCCATGAGGCGGCACTCAGGCTAATCCTGCGTGTCGCCTCCGTACATGTAGACGATAAAGCCGTCGCCGGTGTCTTGGCTGTGATCCTCCAGGATGCGTTTCATGTTGAGGTGCTCGTAGAACTGCCAGTCAGAGTTGCAGTCGCTCATCAGGAAGAACTTGGTGCACCCGGCTTTGGCGAGTTCGGCGCGCGCAAGGTCGATGAGCTCGCGGCCGAGTCCCTTGCCCTGCCACTCGGGCACAATGATGATCAGGTTGAGCTGGCCCTGGGCATACTCGTCGCCCGTGGCGGCAAAGCGATCGGCCGTGGCCTTTTCGCGACTGTCGCCAAAGAGCGAGCCCTCGAGTTTGGCATCGGCGGTCTTTGCCATCTCGGTTGCCTGGGCGAACATCTCGTCGTAGCAGGGTACCCACGTGGGGTTGGTACGCGGCTTGCCGTCCTCGAAGATACCGATGCAGCAGGCGGCGATAATGCGGCCCTCTGCCTCGGCGACGAGCGCGATGGGGGAGCGCTGCAGCTGCATGGCAATGTTGAAGCGCGCGCAGAAATCGGCAGCTTCGACGTCGCCGCGGTTGCGCAGCGTGTTGCACCACAGCTGGTTGTAGATGGCGGCGATGCCAGCCAGGTCGTCGAGCGTGGCGGCGCGCAGGGTTACGTTGTCAAGGCTCATGGAGGCTCCTTCCAAGGTGGGTCAGGCCACCTCTGAGTGTGACATGGGCGCACCGCTGCCGCATCAACCATTCGGTAGACGAGCTTCGATCTCTCGGGGACGGAGGAAAAGGGGCCACGAGCGAGGATTTTCGGACGCTTGCTCGACGAGAGTGGATAATCTCCCACTT
Organism: Collinsella sp. AF14-35; assembly: GCF_003464565.1. Classification (NCBI taxonomy): domain Bacteria; kingdom Bacillati; phylum Actinomycetota; class Coriobacteriia; order Coriobacteriales; family Coriobacteriaceae; genus Collinsella; species Collinsella sp. AF14-35. The sequence goes on along the minus strand of NZ_QRZD01000021.1, from coordinate 1,836 downwards.
TTAGCGCGAACATAGGTCAAAAACGGGAGATTATCCACTCTCGTTGGAAGCGCCCGAAAATCCTCGCTCGTTATCCATTCCCTTTTTGGCTGGTTGTGCTTGCACTTTAGCGTGCGACAGCGGATAATGCCGAGCATTCGACAATGTTCTCGTTGCCATCAATTGATTGAGGAGGCCCCGCATGGCCATGGAATTTAAACGCAGGCTGCCGATCCCCATGGAGATCCGCGAGGAAATGCCGCTTTCCGCCGAGCTTACCGCTAAGAAGCAGGCATTCGACGCCGAGGTCGCCAAGGTCTTTACCGGCGAGGACGCGCGCAAGGTGCTCATCATCGGACCGTGCTCTGCCGACCGCGAGGACTCGGTCCTCGAGTACATGAACCGCCTGGCCAAAACCGCCGAGGAGGTCAAGGACAAGCTCATCATCATTCCGCGCGTCTACACCAACAAGCCGCGTACTAAGGGCACTGGCTACAAGGGCCTGCTGCACAACCCCGACCCCGAGGCGCCCGACGATCTGCTCGAAGGCGTTAAGGCCATTCGCCACATGCACTTGCGCGTCATCGAGGAGACTGGCTTCTTCACTGCCGACGAGATGCTCTACCCGTCCAACTACCAGTACCTCGTCGACCTGTTGAGCTACGTCGCCGTGGGTGCGCGTTCGGTCGAGAACCAGGAGCACCGTCTGGTGTCGAGCGGCATTTCGGTGCCGGTGGGCATGAAAAATCCTACAGCCGGTTCCACTACCGTCATGCTCAACTCCATCTACGCCGCCCAGGCGCACCAGAGCTTTATCTTCCGCAACTGGGAGGTCGAGTGCGACGGCAACCCGCTCGCGCACGCCGTCATGCGCGGCTACATCGGTCTCGACGGTCGCACTTACCCCAATTACCACTACGAGCACCTGGAGCGCCTTGCCGAGCGCTATACCGAGCACGCCGGCTACGCCAACCCGGCGGCGGTTATCGACTGCAACCATGACAACTCGGGCAAGCGCCCGCTGGAGCAGTATCGCATCTGCAAGGAAGTGCTCGACAGCTGTCGCCGCAACGAATCCATCTCCAAACTGGTCAAGGGCTTTATGATCGAGTCCTACCTGGAGGATGGCAACCAGCCGGTCGACGGCGGCGTCTTTGGCAAGTCGATCACCGACCCGTGCCTGGGCTGGGAAAAGACCGACTATCTGATCCGCGAGATCGCGGAGCGTGTTTAGTTACGCGGGTTTACCAACCCGCGTAACGGCTCGACGCTGCGCGCCGCCCAGAGCGACAATTTGTCATTCAAAAGGCAAGGCATGACCAGAAGGTCAATGCCCTGCCTTTTTCATGCCAACTTGTACGCTCTGGACGGCGCTCGCTGTCCGTCCTCTACCTGCGGAGTTGTCCTGCTCCAGGGCACTCATTGGGGACAGACTTAAATGAGTGCTCGCAGAATGAGAGTGGATAGTCTGCCGTTTATAAGTAGTTGTTGGGGACGTTCTTGTTGTTTGACTAGTCGTTTAAGAACGTCCCCAATGACTACCTTTCAAACCTGGCAGTTGGGGACGTTCCTTATGTGCTGGCACTTGGGGAAACTCCTTGCGCCAGCGGACGCGGTTTGCTTGCTGGTATTGCCAGATTGTTGGGCGTTCTCCAAGCCCTGTGGGCAAAAAATGCCAAATATGAGTACTGTTGCTGCTGTAGTGCCATATTGCTCCCACAAAATAATGGACATAAAGTAAATATGTTCATTAACGCTAGTACATATAAGCCTGATACAGAGCTGATTGAGCAATGTGGAGGTGCATACAAGGTGGCGCGCGCAGACGTGGTGTAAGAGCGTCCCGAGGTCCGTCGC
>NZ_QRZD01000020.1:0-42281 GCF_003464565.1 Collinsella sp. AF14-35 | reverse complement strand
TAGCCCGAGACGGTCCCGGGCTGACAATTTCGACTGTAATGGACGTTTCTAAATGACTAGTCATTGGGGACGTTCTTTTACGACTAGTCGTTTAAGAACGTCCCCAATGTCTAAGTTAGGCGATATGGAGGGGGTTGGCGGCGTCGACGGCATCGGGGGCGTCGGAGAGGTCGCCAGGAGCAGTGTCTGCCGGGTCCTCGTCGGGGGTCTCGATCTGCTTGATCATGACCTCCTGGCCCTGCAACAGGTATGTCTCGCCGCTGCCGCAATGGGGGCAGGTCTTGCCGTGCTCGACCGTCGCGTAGTCGCAGCCGCACGCCTCGCAATGCGTCACGGCCTCGACGGGCTCCACGATAAGCTCCGCGCCCTGCGTGATAGGCTTTTTATCCGCCGCCCAGCGCCAAGCGTCGAGCAACAAGTCGGGAACGACGCCCGAGACCTCGCCCAGCAGCAACGTCACGCTCGAAACGCGACGCACGCCATTGGCGCGCGCCACATTCTCAACATCGCGAATGATGTGGTAAACGATTCCCAATTCATGCAAGATAAAACCTTTCGACAGAGGTCGATGCGATGTCAATTCAACGTCAGCGAGCGGCGCCCAGGTACCCCAGGTTGCCCCGAAACAAGGCGTCCGCTGGGCTTTTGCCCGCGGCGCCGCAGTTGAGGGGCAAGATGGGGTACCTGGGTGCCGCGCAGCGTCGGCAGTTCCGCCGTTCGTTAGAACGGCGGAACCTCATTACTTCTTCCCGAATTTGATCTTAATGGCGCGCTTGAGCGCGTACTTGCCCAGGCTTGGGAGCTTTTGCTCGTATTTGACCATCGTTGAGCACTCGGGGCGGTCGCGATCCAGATGGATGGCGTCGAACGCGCACTTGGTGGTGCACAGACCGCAGCCAATACACTTGTTGGGGTCGACGATCGAGGCGCCGCAGCCCAGGCAGCGAGCGGTCTCGGCGCGCACCTGTTCCTCGGTAAAGGTCTCGACGTACTCGCTAAACGGCGCGGCCTTCTCGCGTTCGCGGTCCACATGCGCAACCTCGCGGCTCGCGTTGTCGTAGCTTTCGATCACGGCATCGTCGCGGTCAAGCGCGGTGTAGCGGCGCTGGTTGCGGCCGATGGTGAGCGTGGAGCCCGGCTGCACAAAGCGATGGATGGACACCGCGGCCTCGTGACCGGCGGCAATGGCATCGATGGCAAAGCTGGGGCCAGTGTAGACGTCGCCGCCCACAAAGATGTCGGGCTCGGCGGTCTGGTACGTCTGCGGATCGGCAAGGGCACCCTGGCCGCGGCCGAGCTCCACCTTGGAGCCAGCCAGCAGGTCGCCCCACACAATGGACTGGCCAATGGACATGACGACACGGTCGGCATCGACACGGCGCAAGTCGTTCTCGTCATACTCGGGCGCAAAACGGCCCTCGTCGTCAAAGACACGCGTGCAGCGCTTGAAGGTGATACCGCACACACGACCGGCCTCGTCCAGGTGAATCTCCTTGGGGCCCCAGCCGCAGCTAATGTGCGCGCCGTCCTCAATGGCCTCGCGACGCTCCTCCTCGCTGGCAGGCATCTGGGCCTCGCTCTCCAGGCAGAACATCTCAACGTGCTCGGAACCCAGACGGCAGGCGTTGCGCGCGACGTCGATGGCCACGTTGCCGCCGCCCACCACGATGGTGCGCCCGGGCAGCGCGTCGATCTTGCCGCTGTTAACCTCGCGAAGGAAGTCGACGGCCACGGTCACATCCTCGGCATCCTCGCCCGGAATGCCGGCAAGGCGGCCGCCCTGGCAGCCAATGGCCACGTAGAAGGCCTTAAAGCCCTGCGCGCGCAGCTCGTCGAGCGTCACGTCGCGACCGACTTCCACGCCATAGCGGAACTCGGCACCCATCAGGCGAATGACCTCGACCTCGGCCTCGATAACATCCTTCTGCAGCTTAAAGCTGGGAATGCCGTAGGTGAGCATGCCGCCCGGGCGCTCGTTTTTCTCGAACACGACGGGCTTGTAGCCCTTCTCGGCCAGATAGAAGGCGCAGGACAGACCGGCCGGACCGGCGCCGATGATGGCGATCTTCTGGTCGAAGCCGCCGGCACGCGTCGGGGTCACCACAGGTGGGACATAGCGAGTCGCGGCATCCAGATCGCGCTGGGCGATAAACTTCTTGACCTCGTCGATAGCCACGGCGGCGTCCACACGGCCGCGGGTGCAGGCATCCTCGCAGCGGCGGTTGCACACACGGCCGCAGATAGCGGGCAGCGGGTTCTCGCGCTTGATGAGCGCCAGAGCCTCGTCGCAGCGGCCCTGCGCCGCAAGCTTTAAGTAGCCCTGAACGGCAACGTGAGCGGGGCAAGCCGTCTTGCAGGGCGCGGTGCCAGACTCGTGCGTCTCGATGCGGTTGTCGTTGCGGTAGTTGGGCGACCACTTGGTGTGATCCCACTTGGTGGCATCGGGCAGCTCCTGGCGCGGATACTCGGGCACGCGGCCGCCGGCCTTTTTGCTGCAGAGCTTCTGGCCCAGTTTGGCGGCGCCGGCCGGACACACCTCAACGCAGCGACCGCAGGCCACGCACTTGTCTTTCTCGACCTTGGCGACATAGGCTGAGCGCGACAGGTTGGGCGTGTTGAACAGCTGCGAAGTGCGCAGGGCGTAGCACACGTTGACGTTGCAGTTGCAGATGGCGAAGATTTTGTTCTCACCGTCGATGTTGGTGATCTGGTGCACAAAGCCGTTGTCCTCGGCCTGGCGCAGGATGTCGTAGACCTCCTCGCGCGTCACATAATGGCCGCGGTCGGTCTCGACCACGTAGTCGGCCATATCGCCCACGGCGATGCACCAATCGGCCGGGTCGTCGGCGCAGCCCTCTCCCATCACGCGACGGCTCGCGCGGCAGCTGCAGGTGCTAGCGGCATATTTGCCATCGTATTTGTCGAGCCAATGCTCGATATGCTCGATCGGCACCGAGGTGCTCGCGGCATCGATGGCCTTCTCGACCGGAATGACATGCATGCCGATGCCGGCACCGCCGGGCGGCACCATCGGCGTGGCCTTGGACAGCGGTCCCTTGGACGCCTGCTCAAAGAACTTGGCATAGACCGGGTGTTCCTCGAGCTGGCTCACGCGCATGTTGAGGAACTCGGCAGAACCCGGCACCAGCATGGGCAGCACCCACTGCTTGGCGCGCTCGGGGTTTTCCCAGTTGTACTCGAGCAGACCCGTGTAGCTCATGTCGTCGAGCATCTTCTCGATATCGGCTTCGGGCATGCCGGTGAGCTTGACCATCTCGGGCAGCGTATAGGGACGGCGCATCTTCATCTTGCAGAGCACTTCGGCCTGCTCGTCGGTTGCGGCCTCGGCAAACGACCAGTACTCGTAGCCCAGCAGCTCGTCGCGGTGCAGCAGGCGGTTGGTGCAGTGCTCACACAGTTTGACGATGGCCTCGCGCGGATGCTCCGGTATCGGCGGCACGAACTCCGCGCCGATATCGGGCTCGGTATAGCTAATCCCCGGTCCGTTGAGAATCATAGTCGTCCCTTCTCTTGCCACAGCCCGGCGAGACCGCAGCGCCCCTCTTTTTTTGCAGGCCGGGCATGCCCCCATGCCTTTCACCCGCCATTGTTGATATTGTGTCAAAAATAGTATTGACGAACCGTCAACAATATTCAAGACTGTTAGGCTAACGGTCAGGCAAAAGAGGATGAAAGGCGGCAAAACATGGGCAACAACGCAGCAGATATCTCTGTGGTCGATGCCGTCCCCGCATCCGATAGCGCGGCAAAACGCCTGACGGGCGACGAGCGCCGTCGCGAGATCCTCGCCGCTGTGCGCGCCGTGAGCGCCGAGCTTGGTGTGTCCCATCTTTCGGTATCGGCCGTGACCAAGCGGGCTGGCTGCACGCGTTCGCTGTTCTACCACTACTTTGCCGATATGGATGCCGCCGTCACCGCCGTTATGGACGAGGCAATCGACGGCTTTATCGCCGAGCTCGAGCAGTGGAACGCCAGCCGCACGGTTGGCGACATCGAAGGCGCACTCGACACCGTTGCTCCGCTCTTTAAGCGCCTGGTCGTGAGCGGCCACGAGTTGCCGAGCACGCTCACCTCGAGCAGCGGCGCGCTCTACGGCGGCTTTTTGCACAACGTGGTCCAGCGCGTGGCGCAGTATATCTGCGATACCACCGTGGTGGATTTTGTCGCCCATCACGAGCTACGCATCGACCATGTCTACGAGACGTTCTACACCCTCATCATGGGGCTGCTGATGTATATCCGCACGCACCCCGATGTGCCCGACGAGACAGTCAAGGAAATCATCGCCTCGACGCTCCATATCGAGGGCTATACCGCCAAGTATCAGGAGCGCAAGCCCCAGAACTGACGACATTTGGCCAAACTGCCCGCGATCAGAAGAGGGGCCGCGGGCTTGTGAAAGGAGAGCAGCATGCTGTTCGATGTTTGGGGTAGCAATACCCTTATCCACTGGGCCGGCTGGGCCATGGTCTTTATTGGCCTGATCGTGCTCAACGAGGTCGGCCGCCGCACCAAGCTGGGCGCGGCCATCATCTTTGGCGTGGCTCCGCTGGCCATGACCATCTACTGCGTCGCTATCGCCATCGGCGTCTCACAGGGTGCCGAGTGGGCGCTCACCAACCCCACCCATGTGTACCAGAACAGCTGGTTCCACTACGCCAAGGTATACGCGGCGCTGGCCGGTTGCTGGGGCTTCATTGCCATTAAGTACCAGTGGGGCAAGATCGGCAAGGCGCATTGGTTCCGCGCGTGGCCGTTTGTGATCGTCGCCATCAACATCATGATCGCCGTCGTGTCCGACTTTGAGAGCGCCTATCACTTCTTTGTCCTGGGCAAGTCCACCTGGGTCACCTCCGAGGGCGCCACGCAGCTCGCCGGCTGGAACAACGTGTTCAACGGCATCGCCGGTATCATCAACATCTTCTGCATGACCGGTTGGTGGAGTGTCTACGCCTCTGAGGACAAGACCGACATGCTGTGGCCCGACATGACCTGGGTCTACATCATCGCCTACGACATCTGGAACTTCTGCTACACCTACAACTGCCTGCCCACCCACTCCTGGTTCTGCGGCTTTGCACTGCTGCTGGCGCCCACCGTCGCCGCCTTTATCTGGAACAAGGGCGGCTGGATCCAGAACCGCGCCTTTACGCTGGCTATTTGGTGCATGTTTGCCCAGGTGTTCCCGTACTTCCAGGAGGAGTCCATCTTTGTGACCCACTCCACGCTCGACCCCAGCGCCGCTACTGCGGTCTCGATCGCCGCACTGGTCGCCAACATCGCCGCGATCATCTACATCGCCTACCGCGCCAAGAAGCTCGGCCGCAATCCCTACAAGCAGGATGTCTTTGAGGGCACCAGCGATTGGGAGAAGGCTACCGCTCGCCGCGCCAAGGTGGATTACGCACACGCCGAGTAACGCGCTGGTCGCTGTTGGCACTTGAGCATAGGCCCGCCCGCCAGGATTTTCAATCCAATGTCTCGCAGAGCCCCCGGAAAGCGTTTCACTCGCTTTCCGGGGGCTTTTGTCGTTGCGTCTTATTCATCTATTCAAAAACATGCGCATATATAAAATCGGATTTCAAATCATACGGCGGCTCTATGGGCTCCCGTTTTTGGGTACAGTGTTGTCCCGATATTGAGCTTGGGGGATATATGAAAGATGAGACGATGGGTCAAGAGGATGCGGCCCAAGATGCAGAAGCTTGCGCTGAGGCCTTGGAGAGCTTAGACCGAATTTCACTCGATGAGATTGCGTTTGACGATTCGGGCGTTGATGTGCAGGATGAGCCGGAAGCCGAGGCGCAGTCCGATGATCAGGATGCAGACGATGTTGAGCCTGCCGAAGATGAGGCAGATCACGAAGACACCGAAAGCGAGGCCGACGACCAGCCCGGATCCGACACGGGCGAGGAAACCGTCTTGCTCGACAGCTTGCCGGCCGAGGATTCGCTGACCCGCGAGCTTCCTGGCCTGGGTTCCGCACCAGCCGTGGACGAGACCATCGCCATGGGCGATATTCCCCTGCCGTCCGTTCCCTCGGCACACGAAGCCGAGGTTCGCCATCGCAAGATGTCGCCCAAGCGCCGCAATCTGATGGTCGCCGGTGTCGTGGCCGTCGCGCTCGTCGCCGGCGGTGCAGGCTATGCTGCCTGGAACGGATATCAGCAAGAGCAGGCTGCCGCTGTCGCCGCCAATGCCCACACGATGATGTCAGTGCAGATTGGCGTGCATGCCGCGGGCCTCGACTGTTCCACCGGCTCCAAGATTCCCGTACAGGTGAGCGGTCAAGACGCTGATGGCTCCTCCGTGAGCGAAACGCTCTATGTTGACGAGCACGGCCGCGGCATCAAACTGCTGCCCGGCGATTACACGCTCTCCATCGCTGCCTCCCCCATCGCGGCCGACGGCACCATCTATACCGTCCCGACCACCAAGACGCAGGTCACCGTTAAGAGCGATGGACAGGATTTAAGTGCCCAGGCCACCTTTAAGCTCAAGGTGCCTTCGGCCGACACGGTGACTGACGATCAAATCGATGCCGCCGCCAAGTATGCCGAGGAGGGCGGTGCGAGCTCCGCCGCGGCTGCCAAAGTGCTCCAGCAGGCAGCAACCGCGCGGCGCGACGCCGCCGTCAATGCCGTGAGCGCGCAAAAGGCACAGGCATCCCGTGATGCTGACGCTCGCCACAAGGCAACCGACCTCTACCAGCTCGATATTCCCGTCGAGTGGTACGGCAAGGTCGCAACTTGGCAAAACGGCAGCACGCTATGCATCTATCTGGGCGACGACGCCAATACGCCGCTCGTGACGCTCGTCGCCGTGCGCGATGGCGAGACCTTTACGCCCGATGAGGGCGATACGGTTTTGGGCACGGTCAGCCTGGGCAACGGTTATACCGTCTATGCCAGCGGCCCCGTCTATCCGTACGTGGTGCCCCAGACTATCAACGGGCGCACCCAGAATCCCGTGTCAACCTACCCCATGGACACGGCCATTGAGCTTGTCGAGCTTACGACCGGCAACCGCTACACCTACAGCCAGATCAAGAGCGTGCTGGTCGGCAAAGACGGCAAGGCCGACGCTGCCACCAAGCTCGAATGCGACTACATCGCCCAGATTCTGCTGCCGAGCATCAAGGCCCAGGACTAGCCGGGCGCATCATGGTACTCCCCAACCGTGATGAAGGGGCCAGGAGGTCCTGGCCCCACAGATCCGTAGATGATCAGGCAAGGAGCCACTTCCATGCGGGCACAGCGTGTACCACACCGTGTTCACATGGAATATCGGCCTGTTCATCCATAGTAACGATTACCGACTCGCCAAGATCAAACTGGGCCATCGAGGCATCGAGGGCTGCAATTTCGCGTTCGCGCGTTTTCTCGCTTGCCATATCCACACTCACCTGAGTCAGGCTATAAGCCTGCATGAGAAGTGCATCCCCAGCCACAAAGTCAACCTCATGGCTTTTATTCTTCTCCTTGACCAGTAGGCGGCAGACCGAACCGACCCGCACCGCAGGAGTCCTTCTTCTGAGCGCATTGAACACCGCAGTCTCGAGCCTCTGGCCCTGGTCCAATGCCGATGCGGGAGAGAATGCTCCAAACATCGCAGGGTCGACAGCGTAGACCTTAGACGCAGACCGCATGTTATTTGCCAGTGAACGCGTGAACTCCGGCACAGAAAATAACAGGTAGGCGTCCTCATAATACTCAAGTAAATCGCTGAGCGAATTACGACTGACGGGTATCTGTCTGCTCTTGAACTCGTTGTACACTTTGTTCACTGACAGCTCTCGTCCCGAAGATGCCATACACCGCGTCAAGAACAGCGATGCCAGGCGAGGGTTCTTGACGTCGTAACGTTCAACGACGTCCATGGCGACCGTTCGCGAAGCATATTCCTGTAGCAGCTGAATCGCGTCTGCAGGCGTCTGCTCAAGTGTCGCGATGAATCCCCCTTGTTCAAGATACCCGATCAGATGATGTCGAAGCAGCGCTGCATCGCTCGGGGAAAAGGTCGCATCTGGCTCGGGAACGCTCCCCGTCTTATATCGAACGTATTCCGAAAAACTCAACGGAAAAAGCTCTCGCACAAGAGAACGACCCCTGAACTCGCTCTTAAGTTCCGAGGACAGCATCTTAGAAGAAGATCCCGTCACATAGACGGTCGCTTTCTCCGTATCGACTACACGCCGCAGAAACGCACCCCATTCGGGAATTTCTTGGATCTCGTCAAAGAAAATGTAAGCGCCCTCGGTTCGAGCAGCAGGATACAGCGCATAGAACGTGTCGAGCACGTCCGCCAGCAGCGATGGCTCATACGGGCGCAAGCGCTCATCCTCAAAATTGAAGTAAAGCATCCGGTCAAGCTCGACGCCCCGGCTCTGAAGCCGCCGCATCTCCTGATACAGGCGATACGTCTTTCCACAACGACGGGCGCCCACAATCACATATACGATGTTGTCGCGCTTTGGCTCCTGCGGGTTGCCCAGATCAAGGTCGCGCTCAAAGACCTGCGGAATCCCCTGTTGCTCAAAGTCCTTTATTTTTTGAGCCACCAAGTCGTTGAATGCCATAATTCTCCAATCTTGCTCTCCTGCTAATCAAGATTATAACGATTCTTGATTGGCAGGAGAGCAAGATTGTGCGTATCTTGATTAATGGATAAGCAAGTTTTCTATTAGTGGCCCCTCCCGGAGGATATCGAGCGGCCGAGGGGGGCAGGCATGAACGCCTCTAGCCGAAAACAAAGTAGCTAAAAAAGCCCCGTCCCAAATGAGCTACTTAACGCCAGGGGTCAGCTTCGAAGAGGGGCTCGCGCTCGGGGCGGCGATCGCTGTAGGGATCGTAGCCGTCATCGTCCTCGTTCTCGGCACGGATGTAGGGGTCGCGCGGCTTGGGCGCCGGCTTGGACGTGGGCCTGGGCGCCGGCGCGCTTGTCTTGATCTCGTCTTTCATCTGCATAGCTCCTTACATCGCATCCGTTCGGCATCATCGATTGTCGCACGAAAAAGGGCGGCGGACCCAATGGATCCGCCGCCCTTGGCGTTTAGAGACGGCTGGTAGATTTTAAGGCATATCCCAAAAATCTACTCGGCGTCGGGGACCTCGTAGGTGGCCGCCGGCGTGTTATCGCACACGACGGTAAAGCCGCCGTCCTTGTCGACATCGACTGTCACCTGATCGCCCTCGCGCACCGTGCCGTCGATGATAGCGGCGGCGATGGCATCCACGACCTCGCGCTGAACCAGACGCTTGAGCGGACGGGCGCCAAAGACCGGGTCCAGGCCGCCCACGGCGAGCATCTGCTTGGCCGCCGGGGTGATGGCAAGCGTCATGCGCTCCTTGGCCAGACGCGCGCGGACGTCGGCGAGCTGGATGTCGACGATCTTCTCGATCTGCGCCATGCCGAGCGGATGGAACACCACGATATCGTCGATACGGTTGAGGAACTCGGGGCGGAAGGTTTGAGCCATGGCCCCGTCAACCTGATGGCGCATCTCCTCCTCGTCCTTGCCGGACAGATCGGCGATAGCCTTGGAGCCCACGTTGGACGTCATGATGATAATCGTGTTCTTGAAGGACACTTGGCGACCCTGACCGTCGGTCAAACGGCCGTCGTCGAGCACCTGCAGCAGCACGTTAAAGACATCCGGATGAGCCTTCTCCATCTCGTCGAGCAAGATCACGGAGTAGGGACGACGGCGCACGGCCTCGGTGAGCTGGCCGCCCTCGTCATAGCCCACGTATCCCGGGGGCGCACCGATCAGACGCTGGACGCTGAACTTCTCCATATACTCGGACATGTCGATACGCACGAGCGCGCGCTCGTCATCGAACAGGCACTCGGCCAGCGCCTTGGCGAGCTCGGTCTTGCCTACGCCGGTGGGGCCCAGGAAGAAGAAGCTGCCGATGGGCTTGTCTGGGTCGGAGAGACCCGCACGGCTGCGACGCACGGCCGCGGCTACAGCGGAGACGGCCTCGTCCTGACCGATAACGCGCTTATGCAGCTCGCCCTCCAAGCCCTTCAACTTGTCGAGCTCGCCCTGCATCATCTTGGACACGGGCACACCGGTCCAGGCGCTCACGACCTCGGCGATCTCATCGGAGGTCACCTGTTCGTTGAGGCCCTCGCCGTCCTGCTGCTTTTGCGCCTCGAGCGCAGCCTCGGAATCCTGAATCTGCTGCTGCAGACCCGGGATCACAGAATAGCGAAGCTCGGACGCACGGCCCAGATCGCCGTTGCGCGTCGCGCGCTCCTCTTCGCTCTTGGCCGCGTCAAGCTGGCCCTTAAGCTCCTGCACGTGGTCGATGGCGTTCTTTTGGTTGAGCCAGCCGGCCTTTTGCACGTTGAGCTTTTCCTGGACTTCGGCAATCTCTTGGCGCAGAGCCTCCAAACGCTCCTTAGAGGCGTCGTCGGTCTCTTTCATGAGCGCCTGTTCCTCGATCTGCAGCTGGGTGAGCTGACGCGTGGTGGCGTCGATCTCGACCGGCATGCTGTCGAGTTCCATGCGCAGGCGGCTCGCGGCCTCATCGACCAGGTCGATAGCCTTGTCGGGCAGGAAGCGGTCGGCAATGTAGCGGTCGGAGAGGTCGGCGGCAGCCACGAGCGCGCTATCGGTGATATGCACGCCGTGGAAGATCTCGTACTTCTCCTTCAGGCCACGCAGGATTGAAATGGTGTCCTCGACGGTAGGCTCGCTGACCATCACGGTCTGGAAACGACGGGCGAGCGCCGCGTCCTTCTCGATGTACTTGCGGTACTCGTCGAGCGTGGTCGCGCCGATCGCGTGCAGGTCGCCACGAGCGAGCGCCGGTTTGAGGATGTTGCCGGCGTCCATGGAGCCCTCGGTGGCACCCGCGCCCACGATGGTATGGAGCTCATCGATGAACAGGATGACCTTGCCTTCGGATTTTTGCACTTCCTTGAGCACGGCCTTCAAGCGGTCCTCGAACTCGCCGCGGTACTTGGCGCCGGCGACCAGCGCGCTCATGTCGAGCTCGATGAGGTCGCGGTCGCGCAGGGTGCTCGGTACGTCGCCGGCCACGATTCGCTGAGCAATGCCCTCGACGATGGCCGTCTTGCCGACGCCCGGCTCGCCGATAAGCACGGGGTTGTTCTTGGTGCGGCGGGACAGAACCTGAATAGTACGACGGATCTCGTCGGTACGGCCGATGACCGGGTCGAGCTTGCCGGCGCGAGCCAGATCGCAGATGTTGCGACCGTACTGCTCCAACGCCTCAAACTGCGTCTTGTCCTCGGCAGACGTCACGCGGTCATCGCCGCGCAGTTCCTCGTAGACTTGCTCGATGCGCTCCTTGGTCACGCCGGCGTCACGCAGCACGCGACCCGCCTCACCCTTGTCCTCGGCAAGTGCCATCAGCAGATGCTCGGTCACCACAAAGCTGTCGCCCATCTTGGTGGCCTTTTTCTCGGCCTTCTCGATCACGCGAACGAGCTCGTTGGACAGGCCCATCTGCTGACCCTCGCCCGACACCTTGGGCGCATGGTCGATGGCATCTTGTGTGGAGCGTGCGAGCTGAGCCGGGTCGGCACCGATGCGCTCGATGATCACGGAGATATTGCGCTCGCCGGCACCGAGCAGGGCAGACAGCAGGTGGATCGGCTCCACCGCGCCGGCCTGTGCATCGGCAGCCGTGCTCATGGCGGTCTGCAGCGCCTCGCGCGACGTCATTGCTAGCTTATCGATTCTCATGGAATCACCTCTCTTGGGGCGGCCGCCCTACGGGGCGGCTTCACGTTGTTCGAGAAGTATTGTTGCCAGCTTTACGCGATCTTATACACAAATCTAAGTCTCTATATATAAGATTTTCTGAGTGAATTACGGATAGGGTACTGAGATGTCAGCCCGCCGCTGCCCAGGCGCGCTACCGTCTCGATCTGTAACATCTAGCAGCCATTTTTGATCCTAGATGTTACAGATCGAGACAGACCGAAAACCACCACAAAGAGGACAGGCACCTTTGTGGTGGTCGCGGTCTCTACTCCTTCGCCGAACCCGTACTTCCCGATTCGACGGTCCAGGGCATCTCATCCTCGAACAGCCATGTACGGGCAGACCCACTATCGCGTGCAGTCTGCGGGTCAGGCAAGCAGGTCTGTTTATAGGCATCTTGGATACACTGACCCATAAAATCGTTGAGCTCGGTCTGGTCGCCCTCCATGACATAGGCGACATCGCCGTCCATGATGTAGATGCCCGGACCCTCATTGCCCTCGTAGCCCGGATCGTACGAGACATCACATAACTTTGCGCCGTTTGCAGTGTCCAGCTCGATGGAAGAGTGGCATCCGCCAACCATGTCGTTCGCTTTTGCCCGATAGGACGCATATCCGTACCAACGCTTAAATGTTTTGCCCTTGAGTAGCTCGGACGCCCTATCGATCAGGCTTGTATCCGTGGTATAGCGCATGGCCCCAAGCTGAATACGCGGATAATTGCTAATACCCAGCACAGCCGGCTGCTCATCAAAATCAACGGCAATGGTCTCGGGCTTGTCGTCGCCGGTCAGAAGTTCGACAGATTGAGTCACAGGCTTGACCACCGACTCCGTCACCGCAGCAGGTAGAAATGCCATGCCGACAACGCCCGCGCCAACCACGGTAATCGCAAGCGCCAAAACAATCAATCCAATACGGGCAGAACGGCTCACGGCAAAACACCCCACAATGCAAACCTTCGCCACCTGCACTAATGATACCGCCAGCTAACACTATTACCAAAAGAAGCCGCGCGCTCCTCACCACCACAAAGGGGACAGGCACCTTTGTGGTGGTTTTCGACGCTAACGGTCGACCATCTCGCGCAATGAGATTAAACTTGAATTGTTCTCTGAACATATCCATTTCTGCCTATCCTCAACAGATCTTTGTCTCGAGGAGCGCATATGAAGCCGCCTCATTCCACCGGTCGCAACGTCATCGCCATTCTCGCCATACCCATCGTGATGCTCTTCCTTATCGTCATCACGCCCTTTTCCCTTGGTATCACCTCGCCCTTCGATTTATGCGGAATGGTCGACGCCGGCTCGCGTGCCACCTCGCTCTCCTTTATCTGTCGCGGCGTGTTTTACGAAGATGGAATTCCCACCGGAAGTTGGCAGTCAAAGTTGCCACTGCTCGGTCAGATCGACGGATGCTCCCCCTATTTCTGCCTTGGACCTCAGACGCTAAACTATCTAATCGACGACCAGCCACTCGACTTCATCACCCTCGCCTACGACTACGCACCAAACACCGATGAGCGCCACATGAACCAAGTCCTCGACAAGATGCTTGGACAGTGCGGGCTCACCGAGGAGGCCGGTCGAACCATCTATAGCAACCAGAAATTAAAGCGAACAGAACTCCGCCGTGTCGGAAAAATCAAAGGGCGAAACGGGGCCGCCTACTGGGATGCCTGGGCAACACGCGACAAGGGCGAATTCGGACACAGCACCTATATGGTCACTGTCTACACCAAAGACGGAATTAAGGACAATGTTGACGATTTCGCGTCATCCAAACTCGGCATCCCCAAAACAACCAAACCCGCCAGCCCAGATGAAATTCTGTAGAGCCGCCCATTAACATGCCGCTCAACGATCACAACAGCATCGAGCTCGTCCCCACCACCACAAAGGTGCCTGCCCCCTTTGTGGTGGTTTTCAACAAAAAGAAGCCGCCCCGATAACAGAGGCGGCATCAAGCAAGTCTATTTATTAGCGTCCCTCAAGACCCAACGAGAACGCAGAAACGTAGCCCGGGGCCACCCTTTGCCGAACGCGACCCTCGCGAAGCGCGTGAGCGGGCGGGAAAGGGTGGCCCCGGGCGGACAATTAAGTGCGTTACTCGGCAGCGGCCTTGAACTTGTTGTAGTTGATCAGGCAGCCGGCCTTGACGATGGCACGCTCCTCGGCCGTCATATCGGCAATGTAGAGCTCAATCTGCTCGACCGCACCGTCGGCGCGCACCACGTAGGCGGCGATGTCCTTTAGGTCGCCATCGAGCGCAGTGCGAATCCCCGGCACAAAGACGTAGTCGCCCACCTCAAAGCTGGGCTCGGCCTCCATCTGGAAGGGCACCATGCCCCAGTTCATCACGTTGGAGCGATAGCGCTTGGTGGCGTATTCGTGGACGATGTTGGCCAGGCCGCCGATCACGCGCTGGCAGCTCGCGGCCTGCTCGCGGGCAGAACCGTCACCGGGCTTCTTGGCATAGAGCATGGAACCGTACTCGGTCGCCTTGGCATCTGCCGCGACGCCCGCACCAGCCAGCGCCTCGAACACACCGGCAAGCTCGGCATCGAGCGCGGCCAGGTCGCCCGCGGACTCGCCGGCAACGCGACGCTTCTCCACAGCGTCGACCTCTTTGCTGCGACCCACGTACGCCGGGTCGCGACGGCTCAGCGTAAACTCGGCCAGACCCAGCGGGTTGGAGCGGAAGGAGCTCGTCTCGCCCGAGGGAATGAGCTCGTCGGTCGTAGTGACCGTGTCCATGATCTTGGAGCAAACCTTGAGCAGGATATCGTCGCCGAGAGGCTC
This sequence comes from Collinsella sp. AF14-35, assembly GCF_003464565.1. Lineage (NCBI taxonomy): Bacteria > Bacillati > Actinomycetota > Coriobacteriia > Coriobacteriales > Coriobacteriaceae > Collinsella > Collinsella sp. AF14-35. The sequence goes on along the minus strand of NZ_QRZD01000020.1, from coordinate 27,714 downwards.
CATCGCGGGCCACGGCTTGATGTTGGGGCCTTCGACCAGCACATCGGCAGGCTCCGCCTTGCCAAAGCCCCAGTACACGCGCTTCTTGTACGGCGCGTCGTCAAAGGTGTACTCGCAGGCCTCGTCCCAAGTCTCCTCGGGCAGGTCGGTCGCCGGCGTCAGGACGCCACCGTTGGCAGCCGTTGCCGCAATGGAGCGAGCATCCATCAGGGCCACGGCGCTCAGCTGGCCATTACCCGGCTTGGAACCCTCGCGGTTGGGGAAGTTGCGCGTAGTGTGGCGGATCGAAAGGCCGTTGTTGGCAGGCGTGTCGCCAGCGCCAAAGCACGGACCGCAGAACGCCGTGCGCACGATCGCACCGGCCTCAATGAGGTCATAGATATAGCCACGGCGCGTAAGTTCGAGCGCCACGGGCTGGCTTGTGGGATAGACCGACAGCGAGAACTCGCCGCAGCCGGTGTTGGCGCCCTTGAGCACGCGGGCAGCCTGGACCACGGAGTCGTAGTTGCCGCCCGAGCAGCCGGCGATAACGCCCTGCTGTACGTGCAGCTTGCCGTCGACGATCTTGTCGAGCAGGCTAAAGTGCGTCTTGCCCTCGCCGATCTTGGCAGCCTCGAGCTCCACCTCATGCAGGATGTCCTCGAGGTTCTCGTTGAGCTCGTCGATCTCAAAGCCATTGGAAGGATGGAACGGCAGCGCGATCATGGGCTTGATGCTCGACAGGTCGACCTCGACGCAACCGTCATAGTAGGCGACATCGGCGGGCTTGAGCTCGCGGTAGTCGTCGCCGCGGCCGTGCATGGCCAAAAACGCATGCGTGTCCTCGTCGGTGGCCCAAATGCTCGACAGGCAGGTGGTCTCGGTGGTCATGACGTCAACGCCGTTGCGGTAATCGGTCGTCATGCTCGCGATTCCGGGGCCCACAAACTCCATGACCTTGTTCTTGACGTAGCCCTTGGCAAAGACGGCGCGAATGATGGCGAGCGCCACATCGTGCGGGCCGACGCCGGGGCGCGGGGCGCCCGTGAGGTAGATGGCCACGACGCCGGGATAGGCGACATCGTAGGTGTCGCGCAGCAGCTGCTTTGCCAACTCGCCGCCGCCCTCGCCCACGGCCATGGTACCCAGGGCACCATAGCGGGTGTGCGAGTCGGAACCCAGGATCATCTTGCCGCAGCCGGCGAAGTTCTCACGCATAAAGGAGTGGATGACGGCGATGTGCGGCGGAACGAAGATGCCGCCGTACTTCTTGGCCGCGGAAAGGCCAAAGACGTGATCGTCCTCGTTGATGGTGCCGCCCACGGCGCACAGCGAGTTATGGCAGTTGGTGAGCACGTAGGGCAGCGGAAACTGCTCCATGCCCGAGGCGCGCGCCGTCTGGATGATGCCGACAAAGGTGATGTCGTGGCTCGCCATAGCGTCGAAGCGAATCTTGAGCGCCTCGGGATCTCCGGACGTATTGTGTGCCTGGAGGATCGAATACGCGATGGTGCCGCGCTTAGCATCCTCGGGCGTCTGCGTAATACCGCGCTCGGCAGCCTCGGCCGCAGGCACAACCTCGCTGCCGCCGCGCAGGTAAATGCCGTCCTCGTACAGCTTGACCATACTGTCTCCCACTCTGCCCAAAAGATTTGGGCGCATAGCATACATTCGTTCAATATCGTGCCATAGAACGGTTGCGAGTGGGTTACGAATCTGCACGTTCACTTTATCTCGGTAAAGTAAAGGACGAGCATCTTGCACCAATCTCTTGACAAGGAATGTCCCAAAGTGCCGGCACAAAAGGAACGTCCCTAACTGCCAGGTTGGCAATCTTTCGGGTAGTCATTTAAGAACATTCCCAATGACTACCGCATCCGGAGCAAGGCAACGCCGCAGGTAGAGGACGGGCAGCGAGCGACGTCCAGAGCGAACAAGTTGGCATGAAAAAGGCAAGGCATAGACCTTCTGGTCATGCCTTGCCTTTTGAATGACAAATTGTCGCTCTGGACGTCGCGCAGCGTCGAGCCGTTACGCCGTTCGGCAGAACGGCGTAACCTACAGATCCCCGCCGGCGCCCAGTAGCTTGCGCATGACCTGTTCGGGGTTAACCGAGCCGTCGCGCGGAGCCAGGGCGGTGATCTTCTTCTGCATCTTGTACTCGTGTAGCTCGTCCTCGAGCTGGCGAACGCGGGCGCGGAGCTTCTCGTTCTCGCGCTCGCGCTCCTCGGCACGCTCCTTCATATCGAGAATGCGCACCACGCCGGCAAGGTTGATGCCCTCATCGGTCAGCTGGTTGATGAGCTCCAGGCGCTCGATATCGGCACGCGAATACAGACGCGTGTTGCCGCCCGAGCGCTGGGGGTTCACCAGGCCCTTGGACTCGTAGACGCGCAGAGTCTGCGGATGCATGCCGGTCAGCTCGGCTGCCACGCTGATCATGTACAGCGGTTTGTTCCTATTGTCCTCGGCCATGCTACCTGACCCCTTTCCGTCTCGTTATCGTCCATCATAAGCCCGCGGGCGTGGGCGTGTGCCGCGACCGCCCTAGTACGTCGCCTTGTAACGGTTGACCTTCTCGCGATAGTCGCGCGTGTCGGCCTCGCGCAGCTTGGTCATGGCATCGCGCTCGTCATCGGACAGGTTCGTGGGAACCTGCACCTTAATCTCGACGAGCAGCGCGCCTGTGCGGCCACGGTGCTTGACGTCGGGCGCACCCATCTCCTTAAAGCGGAACTTCTTGCCCGTCTGGGTGCCCGCAGGCACTTTCAAACGAACCGTCGCACCGCCGGGCGTGGGCACGTCCACCGTGCAGCCGAGCGCCGCCTCGTAGACCGAGACCGGTACCTCCATGGTCACGTCGGCGCCTTTGCGCTTAAACAGCGGGTGCTCCTCCACATGTGTGGTCACGACCAGGTCGCCGCGCTCGCCACCGGCAACGCCATACTCGCCGCGACGTTTGTAGCGCAGCTTGCCGCCGTCGACCGCGCCCGCGGGCACCGAGACCGTAATGGTCTGCTGTTCGCCCGTCGAGGGAATGCGGTAGGTGACCTTGTGCGTCACGCCACGAAACGCGTCCTCGGCCGTCACATCGACGGTCAACGACAGGTCGCCGCCCTTGCGAGCGCGACTGCGACCCGCGCCGGCACCGGCATTGCCTGCAGCCCCGGCAAAGCCCGAGCCCCAATCGCTGCCCCAGGCGCCGTTGCCGCTAAAGATGCTGTCGAAGATATCGCCCCAGCCGCTGGCGCCCGCGCCGGCACCGTAGCCGCCGCCATACGCGCCGCCCGCGCCCGGCATGCCGCCAAACATGAGCATCTGGTCGTACTCTTTGCGCTTCTTCTCGTCCGAAAGCGTCTCGTAGGCCTCGCTGATCTCCTTAAACTTGGCCTCGTCGCCGCCGGCATCGGGGTGATATTTTTGCGCGAGCTTGCGAAACGCGCTCTTGATCTCTTTGTCGGAGGCGCTCTTGGATACGCCCAGGATGTCATAGAAGGTTTTGCCTGCAGCCATCGTAGCTCCTCTCCTGTTACATCCGCCGCCCCTGCGGACGGCGGCTCATACTGTCATATGGCACTTGGCCAGAAAGGGCCCCGGGTGTTGCCCCGGGGCCCTTCTCAATTACTCCTCGGTGCTCTCGGCCGTATCGGCCGCGGCATCCTCGGGCGCCGCTTCGGGCTCCGGTGCGGGGCGCTTCTCGCCACCGTAGGTCACCGTCACCATCGCGGAACGCAGGATGCGGTCCGCCATGCGGTAGCCCTTCTGGTACACGTCGTTGACGGTCTCGTCGTACTGCGATGCGTCCTCGACACGCCCCACGGCCTGGTGCTCGAGCGGATCGAACGCCTCGCCCTTGGGGTCGATGGGCTCAACGCCCTCGTGAGCAAACACATCGAGCAGCTTGGCATGCACCGCGTCAACGCCGTCGACGAACTGCTTAAAGTCGTCGGCGAGCTCCTGGCTGCGGGCATGGTCGATCGCGCGCTCGATATCGTCGATCACCGGCAACAGCGCGGTGACAAGCTTCTCGGTCGCGCGCTCGCGCTCGGCGATGCGCTCGTTGGCAGTGCGGCGACGGAAGTTCTCCCAGTCGGCCTGCAGACGGGCGGTGCGCTCGGTAGCGTCCTTCGCCTTGTCCTCGGCGGCCTTCTGAGCCTCTGCCGCAGCATCGAGCTCACGGCGCACGTCGGCAAGCTCCTTTTGGGCCTGCTCGAACTTGAGCTTAAAGTCGTTGTCGGCGGCTTCCTCACCGGCGCGGATAGCGGCTTCCACCATCTCGTCCTCGGTCATCGTCGCCTCCTTGTTGGAATCCTCTACCTGGTTCTCGGCAGCCTCGGCGGCCGGGGCCTCGTTGACCTCAGTATCGTCGACGGCCTCTACGGGAATCTTCACGTCCTTCTCCTCAGAGTCAACGGGGGCGGCGCCAGCGGCAGCCGCCTCCGTGCGAGCTTTACGGGCGGACATGATTACTTGTCCTCGTCGTCCACAACCTCGTAGTCGGCGTCGACAACGTCATCGTCGGCAGGCTGGGCACCGGCGGCACCGTCGGTCTGCTGCTGAGCGTCGGCGTAGACAACCTGGGCCAGCTCGTAGGCCACAGACTGCAGGGACTCGCCGGCGGCCTTGATGGCCTCGACGTCAGAGCCCTCGAGCGCCTTCTTGGCGTCGGCGATAGCGGCCTCGGCCTTGAACTTCACATCGGCGGAAACCTTGTCGCCCAGCTCGTTGAGGGTCTGCTCGGTGGAATAGCACAGGCTGTCGGTCTGGTTGCGGACCTCGACCTCTTCCTTCTGCTTCTTGTCCTCCTCGGCATGAGCCTCGGCGTCCTTGACCATACGATCGACTTCGTCGTCGGACAGAGCAGTGGAGCCGGAAATGGTGATCTGCTGCTCCTTGCCGGTGCCCTTGTCCTTAGCGGAGACCTTGACGATGCCGTTGGCGTCGATGTCGAAGGTAACCTCGATCTGCGGCACGCCGCGGCGGGCAGCCGGGATGCCGGTCAGCTGGAACTTACCGAGCGACTTGTTGTCGCGGGCAAGCTCGCGCTCGCCCTGGAGCACGTTGATCTCGACGCTGGTCTGGTTGTCGGCAGCGGTGGAGTAGACCTCGGTCTTGGAGGTCGGGATCGTGGTGTTGCGGTCGATCATCTTGGTCATGATGCCGCCCATGGTCTCGACGCCCAGCGACAGCGGGGTAACGTCGAGCAGCAGGATGCCCTCGACGTCGCCGGTGAGCACGCCGCCCTGGACGGCAGCGCCGTCGGCAACGACCTCGTCGGGGTTCACGGACATGTTGGGCTGCTTGCCGGTCATGGTCTTGACGAGCTCCTGGACGGCGGGCATACGGGTGGAGCCGCCGACGAGGATGACCTCGGTCAGATCGGAGAGCTTAAGCTTGGCGTCGCGCAGGGCATTGGTTACAGGCTGCTTGCAGCGCTCGAGCAGGTCGCGGGTGATCTTCTCGAACTCGGCGCGGGTCAGCGTGTAGTTGAGGTGCAGCGGACCGGACTGGTTCATGGTAATGAACGGCAGGTTGATGGTGGTCTGCTGGGCGGCGGAGAGCTCCTTCTTGGCGTTCTCGGCGGCCTCCTTCAGACGCTGCAGGGCCATGGGGTCCTGACGCAGGTCGACACCGTTCTCCTGCTGGAACTTATCGGCCATCCAGTCGATGACGCGCTGATCCCAGTCGTCGCCGCCCAGGTGGTTGTCGCCCGAGGTGGACAGAACCTCAAACACGCCGTCGGCGAGGTCGAGGATGGAGACGTCGAAGGTGCCGCCGCCCAGGTCGAAGACCAGGATGCGCTGGTCGGAGCCCTGCTTGTCCAGGCCATAGGCCAGAGCAGCAGCGGTCGGCTCGTTGACGATACGCTTGACGTTAAGGCCGGCGATCTTACCGGCGTCCTTGGTGGCCTGGCGCTGCGCGTCGTTGAAGTAGGCCGGGACGGTGATGACGGCGTCGGTGACGGTCTCGCCCAGGTATTTCTCGGCGTCGGCCTTCATCTTTGCGAGCACCATGGCGCTCACCTGCTCGGCGGTGTAATCCTTGCCCTCGATGTCGACGACGGCACGGCCACCCTGGCCCTCCTTGACCTCATACGGCACGGTCTTGAGCTCGGAGGTGCACTCGGAGTACTTGCGGCCCATAAAGCGCTTGATGGAGAACACGGTGTTCTTGGGGTTGGTGACAGCCTGGTTCTTAGCGGCCTTGCCCACGACGCGATCGCCGTCGGCACGGAAGCCCACGACGGACGGGGTGGTGCGGTCGCCCTCGGCGTTCACGATGATGGTCGGAGAACCGCCCTCGAGGACGGCCATAGCGGAGTTAGTAGTACCAAGGTCGATACCAAGAATCTTGCCCATTAGAAATTCCCTCTCTCTTTTGCGTTCGCGCCGCCTCGACGGTCTGTCACGCGGCGCTTCGGCTTGTCTTTCAGGATGTAGTGTATCCCCTTATGGGCCGGAATATACAAAATCTAAGTCAATTCATATAAGATTTCTTATTGCCGAGAGTTTAGGTTCTCAAATGCGCAGGTAGATGCTCTGTTTGAGTTCTCGACAGATCTATTGAGATCTATGTAGAGATGGCTGAGGTTTGGACCGGAGCCACACGGAACGATCTTGGGGCACCCCCGAGGAAAGCGCGACCCGTTTTGAGCGTCGGTTCCGGGATGCGCTTTCCAAAGCGCGCTCAATAGCTCAATATTTCAAGTCACCTTTAGCTAACATTTGCGCAGCTCAGCGGCCCCACCTGCGCGTTTTTTAGTAAACCTTGGCATACTCGGCGAACGGTATGAAGATGCCGGCCAGAGGGTATTGCAAACGGTCGCTCCCGTGGTATGTTTTTGCCCGAATCAAACCGACGCGCATCGCCTGTAGCGTCGGTCAACAGAGAGGAAACTACCATGGCTCATCCCGTAATTGATGCCGACGAGTGCATCGCTTGTGGCGTTTGCGTCGACTCCTGCCCCGCTGGCGTTCTGGAGCTCCAGGACGTCGCTACCGTCGCTGACGAGGACTCCTGCGTCGCCTGTGGCGCTTGCCAGGACGCTTGCCCCGCTGGCGCGATCACCGAGATCGTCGAGGAGTAACAACTCCCCCACCTGCACACTCAAAAGTACACCGTGCACAAACAAAAAGGAGGCCTCCGCATCGCCGCGGAGGCCTCCTTTTGCATGTGTGGGCAGCTAATTTGGGACGTGCTCTTGGCAGTTGCGGTGGAATAGTTCCTGTTTCATGGCTTCGATGCCCATTTTAGGAACTATTTCACCGCAACTTATAGATATGGCGTTGGCTACGAAAGATCATCCTCGTAGGGCATTAGGTCTGCCAAGTAGCCCTTTTCCTTGAGCATGGCCTCGATCTCGTCGAGGGTTTGCTCATCCTCCGCCGCAATGCGATGGAAGTGGTAGCCACTCGTCACCGTTAGTAGTGGAAAGCTCTTGCCGCTCTCGATATCGTGCAGGTAGCGCTCAACATCGCGACGATTGCGGATGTCCAGGTCGGCCGTGATCTTACCGTACACGCGGTGATTGACGATCACGTTGAGCACGGCGCCTCCGGCGTCGACGATACTCGTGAGCTCATCGCCTGCCTGCTCCACGCTGTGGCGAACCTTGACCAAGCGTGTGGGCACGGCGGGGCTGCTGGGGGCCTCCTGCAGCACATAACCACGGTTGGTCGCCACGACATCGTGCCCATCGGCACGTAACAGGGCAATATCCTGAACCACGACCTGACGGCTCACACCCACCTCGCGGGCAAGTGCGCTGCCCGAGACGGGCTCCTTGGCTCCCTCGAGCACGCCCATGATGGCACGGCGACGCTCGCGGGCGTCCATTATTTACCGTCCAGCAGACGCAGGTGCTTAAGCGAGAGGTCGAGGATCGGCGCAGAGTGCGTCAGCGCCCCCGAGCTAATAAAGTCAACGCCCAGGTCGGCGAGCGCGCGGATATTGTTGGCGTCCACGTTGCCCGAGCACTCGGTCTTGGCGCGACCGGCGATAAGCTCAATCGCAGCAGCCATGTCGTCGTGGGTCATGTTGTCGAGCATGATGATATCGGCGCCGGCCTCCACGGCCTCGCGTACCATGTCCAGGTTCTCGCACTCGATCTCGACCGTCGTGGTAAACGATGCATGGGCGCGCGCCATCTCGATCGCACGCGTCACGCCACCGGCTGCGTCGATGTGGTTGTCCTTGAGCATGACGGCCGTCGACAGGTTGTAACGGTGGTTGCTGCCGCCGCCGATCTCGACCGCAGCCTTCTCGAAGACGCGCATGCCCGGCGTGGTCTTGCGCGTGTCGACAAGCACGGTCTTGGTACCCTCGAGCACCGCGGCCATCTGGTGCGTATAGGTAGCGATACCACTCATGCGCTGCAGGTAGTTGAGTGCCACACGCTCGCCCGAAAGCAGCACGCGCGCGTCGCCGCGCACTTGGCCCACGTGGTCGCCGGCGTGCACCTCGTCGCCATCCGAGACATCGAACAACACGGAGCTCTGCGGATCCAGCAGCTCAAAGGTGCGGGCGAACACATCCAGGCCGGCAATGATGCCGTCGGCCTTGGCGATGAGCTCCACCGTGGCGGGGCGCGCCGTGGGGCACACGCTCGCCGTGCTCACGTCCTCAAACGTAATGTCCTCGCGCAGAGCCTGCAGAATCAGATCATCGACGACGAGTTTCATAGTAATGGGATTCATGGTCTACTCCTCCACGGCCTGCGTACCGGCGGCACGGGCCAAATCATCGATTGCCAGGGTGTCGGCGCTCAGGGCGCGATGACGGCCATCGAGCGCGGGCTCGCCCGCCTGCTCCACGGCAAGCGACTCGCCGGTGCGCATACGCCACGCGGCGCGGCGACCCCAGACTAGGGATTCGAGCAAGCTGTTGGAAGCTAGGCGATTCTTGCCGTGAACGCCGTTGCAGGCCGTCTCGCCGGCGGCGTAGAGCTCGGGCATCGAGGTGCGGCCGTCCTTGTCGACCCACACGCCGCCCATAAAGTAGTGCTGCGTGGGCGTGACGGGGATGGGCTCATCCAGGATGTCGCGACCGTCCTCAAGGCAGCGCGCGCGGATGTTGGCGAAGTGCCCGGTCACCACGTCGCGCTCGACGGGGGCAAAGCTCAGCCACTCGTGCTCGGTGCCGTCCTGCTTCATCTGCTCGCGAATAGCGGCGGCGACCACGTCGCGCGGCTGCAGTTCGTCGGTAAAGCGCTCGCCGGTGGCGTTGAGCAGAATCGCGCCCTCGCCGCGGCAGCTCTCGCTGATCAGGAAAGTGCGGCCCGGCTGCGGCGAGAATAGACCCGTGGGGTGAATCTGCACGTAGTCCAGGTGCTCCATCGTAATGCCGTGCTCCTGCGCGATGTAGCAGGCGTCGCCGGTGAGCTGCGGGTAGTTGGTGGAGTGATCGTACACGCCGCCGATGCCGCCCGTCGCCCACAGCGTATGGCGAGCATGAATCTTAAACGGCTTACCGGCATGCACGCCCTCATCGGCATTTGCCAGCTCGTCGGCGGGACGAACCGAATCGCCCTCATCCACGGCAACGGCGACGACGCCGGTGCACACCGTGGCGCCGTCACGCCCGGCAGTCAAGATGTCGGTCATGGCCACGTGCTCAAGAATCTGCACGTTGTCCAGCTTGCGGACGGCCTGGAGCAACTTGGTCGTGATCTCCTTGCCCGTAATGTCGGCATGGAAGGCGATGCGCGGACGGCTGTGTGCGCCCTCGCGGGTAAAGTCGAGGCTGCCATCCGCCTTGCGCTCAAAATCCACGCCCATCGCTAGCAGGTCGTTGATGACCGAGCGGCTCGAGCGAATCATGATGTCGACGCTCTCGCGGCGGTTCTCGTAATGACCGGCGTGCATGGTGTCCTCAAAGAAGACATCGTAGTCTGAGCCTTCGGGCAGCACGCAGATGCCGCCCTGTGCGAGCATCGAGTCGCACTCGTCGACAGCGCCCTTGGAGAGCATGACCACGCGCGTGCTCGTCGGCAGATTGAGGGCCGCGTACAGGCCCGCCACGCCGCAGCCGGCAATGACAACGTCGCACTCCATGTCGGGGTATTGTTTGGTTTCCACAGGAATCCTCTCCCTTGTGATGTGACTGGGGAACCGCCCCTCATGTCACATTGTTCTAGCGCGCCGCGTACTCGAGCATGCGGTCGAGCGTGAGCTTGGCCTGGTCGGCGGCCTCGTCCGACACGCCGATCTGCACCTCGCTCTCACCCGTCTCCAGGCAGCGCACGAGCTTTTCGAGCGTGATGAGATCCATGTTGACGCAGGTGGGCTGCACCGCGGGGAAATAGAACTTTTTGCCGGTGCCCTGGCAGCGGCGCTCGAGCTCGTAGAGCACGCCGCGGACCGTCACGATAATGAACTCGTTGGCGTCCGACTCCTCGGCATACTTGATGATGCCAGCGGTGGAGCCGATGTAGTCGGCCTCGGCAAGGACGTCGGCCTTGCACTCGGGGTGCGCCAGCACGAGCGCGTCGGGATGCGCCTCCTGCGCGTCGACAATCTGCTCGACGGTGATGATGTGATGACGCGGGCAGTAGCCGTTGTTGAGAATGACGTGCTTTTGCGGCACCTGCTCGGCTACGAAGCGGCCCAGGTTTTGATCGGGAATGAACAGGACGTGCTGCTGCGGCAGCTCGGACACGATCTTGACGGCGTTGGAGCTGGTGACGCACACATCACTCCAGCTCTTGATCTCGACCGTCGAGTTGACGTAGCAGACGACAGCCAAGTCGTCGCCGTACTCGGCGCGCGCCGCATCGACCGTCTCGCGCTTGACCATGTGCGCCATGGGGCAGTCCGCACCCGGCTCGGGCAGCAGCACGGTCTTGGTGGGGTTGAGCAGCTTGGCGCTCTCGCCCATAAACTCCACGCCGCACAGCACGATGGTCTGCTGCGGCAGGCTTTTGGCGAGCTTTGCCAGGTAAAAGCTGTCGCCGACGTAATCGGCAACGGCTTGAACCTCGGGCGCCACATAGTAGTGCGCCAGGATCACCGCGTCACGTTGGGTTTTTAGTTGCTGAATGGCCTCGACGAGCTCTGCGGGCACCAGTGCTGCGCGCTCCGTTGCCGTCGTTGCCGATGCCAGGCCGGCCGCAATGTCGCGTGCAAGCTCCGATGCATCCATGTTCGCGCTCTGTGCCATCAAGGCCCCTCTCTTTTGGCAAATCTTGGGGCTTTAGTATGACACCTAGGTTTACAGCTGACAAGACAGCTGTAAACCTAGGTGTAAAGTTGAAATAAAGATTCAATCATGCGGCAGGCCCATTTTCGAACTGACAAGTTAAGGATAGTCGAGCTCTCGATAGCGCAGGAGGCATCTTTGGACGGCCGCCACGCATGGTCGACGGCATACCCGTGACCCAGCATTCGGGCCACGGCTTTGGCACCAAGAGCATCAAGTTCGCCGTGGAACGCATGAACGGCAACTGCCAGTTCCGCATTAACGGCGATCGGTTTGAGCTGCGCGCTGTGATGTAAGGGCACGGGCGCGACGGATTTGCGTTCCGCGGGCGCGGCTCGCCCGCTCGGGGTCGTTTGTCGACGCGGGCTCGCTACAGCGGCGCGGCTGCCGGGGTCAGCTGTTTGATGTATGCCCACATACGCTGCTTGGCGGCTTTGTCAGTGAGCGCCGCCTCAAAACCGTCGAGCGCCAGCACGCGGCGTCCCTGCACATGGGCGACCAGACCTGGCTTGAGCATGGCGGTGTCAAAGTCATCAATTGCCACGAGCATATCGGCATAGGTTTCACGCATAACATCGGCAGCGCTGTTGTCCAGCAGCAGCACCGCCTCGGGGTCCAGGGTCTCGAGCGCCTCGCGGAACAACTCGCACGGCAGGGTCTCACCCACCGCGGCCGTCCCGTCGTCCGCGCCGGCAACGCTTGCCAGCACGCAGAAATCCTCAGGCGCATAACCGATGGCCCCGAGTGCCTTGCGCAGTGCGGCGCCATCCGCGCCGGCGGCAAGCTCGCCGCCCAAACGCTCGGCCTCATCTAAATCGCCTTTGACCAGCACAATCGGCGAGCATGCATTGCCCGCGACACGCACGCCACGCGCCGCAAGCGACGCGAGCTCCTGCTCGGTGGCCTGTGCGATAGCTTCTTTTTTCTGGCTTTGTGACGTGGACATGCGCTCTCCAATCGTTTGCGTGCCCACCATTATATAAAAGAGCCGCCTGCGAGTGGTTGCATTGCGGGCCGTTGGGTATAAGCACGGTCGTACTGAGTTTTACGCGGCCGAGCCGCGTCGCATTATGGAGGTCACCATGGCTGACATTAAGCAGATTACCCCCGAGAACTTCGATTCCGTCGTTAGCGGCAACCTTCCCGTACTGGTTGATTTTTGGGCACCGTGGTGCGGGCCCTGCCGATCGCTCTCGCCCATCGTGGACGAAGTAGCCGACGAGCTGGCCGGCAAGCTTGCCGTTGCCAAGTGCAACGTCGACGACAATCAGGACCTGGCCATGAAGTTTGGCGTTATGAGCATCCCCACGCTGGTTGTCTTTAAGAACGGCGAGGAAATTGACCGCTCCGTTGGCGCGCTGCCCAAGGCCAGACTGCAGGCGCTGCTTGAGAAGCACCTGTAATACGCCGGTCATGTGCTGCCGTCCATGAGCGGTTTTGCGCCGCTCACCGGAGAGCCGGGCGCTGCGACCGCGACCACGGATAGTATGGTAATCGCAAACAGCCCCCAGTGAACGGGTGCGGGTCAGACGGACTCGCACCCGTTTTCTTATGCGGCGATGCGCAAAGCGGGCGTAGTAGAATCTGAACCACTGATTAAACCCGTACAAAAGGAGACTTTCCATGCATGACGTCGGAATGAACATGAGCCAGCTTGCCATGAGCGTCAAGCAGGTCGACGACACGATCGAGCTCGCCCACGAGTGGAGCCATCAGCTGCTGCATGCGACCGAGAACTTTGACATGGAACGCATTGGCGCCAAGCTCGAGGCCGCCATGGCGGCACTCCACGAGGCGCACGACGCACTCGAGGGCTACGAGGAAGCCATCGAGGCCGACCATAACTCCGTTGGCTCCGTAAAGCTGGTGTAGCGTGGCCGAGCACGAGCACGCCTGCGATCACGAGCACGAGCATCCGCACGGGCCGACCGGCGACATGGGCTGCCGTTGCAGCGGCTCCGCCTCAGAGCTGGTCCGTTTTTCAGTCACCGCGCCCGACGACCTGCTGCGCCGCTTTGACGAGCAGATCGCGCGCCGCGGCGACGTGGCCAACCGCTCCGAGGCAGTGCGCGACCTGATTCGCGCCTCCATTGCCAAGGAGCAGATGCGAACACCCGACGAGCAGGTCATCGGGTCGCTCACCATGATTTACGACCATCACACCGGCGACCTGACGCGCCGCCTGGACGAGGTGCAGCACGACTACACCGACGAGATCGTATCGACCATGCACGTGCATCTGGATCACCACAACTGCTTGGAGATTCTGGCGCTTAAGGGTCGCGGCGAGCGCGTCTACGAGCTGGCTGACCGCCTGCTGGGCCTGCGCGGCGTTAAACACGGCGAGCTCACCTGCGCCGCCACCGAGCAGAGCTTGGGGCTGTAACAGCACACATTTCAACGAAGGAGGGCCGCATGCGACATGCGCATATCCATGTAACGGGCATTGTGCAGGGCGTCGGCATGCGACCGTTTGTGTATCGCGAGGCCATGGCGCACGGCATTTGCGGCTGGGTGCTCAACGCGGGCGATGGCGTGCATATCGAGGCGCACGCCCTTGGCAAAGCACTCGACGAATTTGTCGACGCGCTTTCCGAGCATGCGCCTGCGGCGTCTCGCGTGGAGCGTGTCGAGGTTGTAGGCCTAGCACCCGGCGACTGGGACGCCGCCAACGAGCAGGGCTTTCGCATTGTGGCGTCGCAGGATCAAACTGCCCACACGACGCTCATCTCGCCCGACATCGCCACGTGCGATGACTGTCTGTGCGAGCTGTTCGACCCCGCCGACCGACGCTTTCATTATCCCTTTATCAACTGCACCAACTGCGGACCGCGCTTCACCATCATCCGCTCGCTGCCCTATGACCGAGCGGCCACCTCGATGGATCGCTTTCCCATGTGCCCCACCTGCGCCGCAGAGTATGCCGACCCACTCGATCGACGCTTTCACGCGCAACCCGATGCCTGCTTTGATTGCGGACCGCATATTACGTGGCGTGAGGCCGATCGCGGCGTTACACCAGCGGGTGTCGACGCGACGCCAGCCGTCGGCTCCACGCGCGAGACCAGCGACGCCATCATCGAACGCTGCGTCGAGCTGCTGGCAGGCGGCGGCATCGTCGCCATCAAGGGTCTGGGCGGATTCCACCTGGCCTGCAATGCCACAAACGAACAGGCGGTGTGCGAGTTGCGCCGTCGCAAGCGTCGCAGCAACAAGCCGCTTGCCGTTATGGTACGCGGCCTTGCCGACGCCGAGCGCCTGTGTCGCATCGATGGCGTTGAGCGCGACCTGCTGGCCGGCAGCGTTCGTCCCATCGTGCTGCTGCGTCGCCGCGTGGCCGGCAACGACGCCTACGGCTTCCCCGACGCCCCTGAGCTCGCACCATCCGTCGCGCACGACTTGCCCGAGCTCGGCGTCATGCTCCCCTACACCCCACTTCAACATTTGCTGCTCGCCGCGGCTGCAGCGCACGGTATGCACGCAATCGTCATGACCAGCGGAAACCTGAGCGAAGAGCCCATCGAGACCGACGATGCCCTTGCATGGGAACATCTCGTTGCCGCCGGCATCGCCGACGCGCTGCTCGGCAACGACCGCGCAATTCTGTCGCGCTACGACGACTCCGTGGTACGCGTAGTCGACGGCGACGTCATGCCCGTGCGTCGCGCACGCGGATATGCGCCGCAGCCGCTGTCGTTGCCGGCGCTCAACGGCACCACGCCCTGCGTGCTCGCCTGCGGGCCGCAGCAAAAAGCCACGGTCGCACTCACACGCGAGGACGCCGACGGCCATGTGGTCTGTTTTGTGTCGCAGCATATCGGCGATGTCGAAAACGGCGCGACCTTCGATGCCTGGAGCGCCGCGCGCTCGCGCCTGGAAGATCTCTTTGACCTGGCACCTGTCGCCCTGGCATGCGATATGCATCCCAGCTATCTGTCGAGCCAATGGGCGCGCGAGCAGGCACGGGAGCACAATCTGCCGCTTATCGAAGTCCAGCACCATCATGCGCACATCGCGAGCGTGATGGCAGAGGCGATTGCCGCAGGCCGGCTTGCGCCCGATGCACGCGTCCTCGGCATCGCCTTCGATGGCACGGGCGCCGGCACCGATGGCACCATATGGGGCGGTGAGTTTCTTATCGCCCGTCTCGCCGATTTTGAGCGCGTCGCGCATCTGCGCACCTGGGCGCTTCCCGGTGGCGCCGCATCCGTACACGATGCCCGCCGCAACGCCTTTGCCCTACTCAGCGAGCTCGACCTGCTCGAGCACCCGGGAGCCGTGGGGCTCTTGAACAGCCTTGACGAGCAAACGCGCAGCATAACGGCAACGATGATCGAGCGCGGCATCAACAGCCCGCGCACCAGCAGCATGGGTCGCCTGTTTGATGCCGCAGCCGCGATTTTGGGCATTTGTGGCCAGGCAACCTACGAGGGCGAACCCGCCATCGAGCTCGAAGCCGCCGCCTGGCGTGCACTGGACGGCGAAATCGCCCATTTTCCCGACGACAACGCAGGCTATTTCACATCTGACCCATCGTGGTTGGACCAGAAAGCACTCTTTGAGGCACTTTTGGAGGGAATTGAGGCCGAAGCGCCCGCCGACAGGCTCGCACTCGACTTCCATGTCTCCGTTGCGCGCTCCACGGCACGCATCGCCAGCGAAATCTGCACCCGCGAGAACATCGGCACCGTCGCGCTCTCGGGCGGCGTGTTCATGAACCGACTTTTGCTTTGGCTCCTCACCCACGAACTCAAAGACGCCGGTCTTGCCGTCTTGGTCCCCCACGCCGTGCCCGTCAACGACGGCTGCATCGCCTACGGTCAGGCCGCCAGCGCTCGCGCTCGCCTCGCGCAGGCAGCATCGCGATAGGCTGTTTTGCCAGCCTGCGCGCCGCCGTCTCACAGGTGTAACGCGTTTGCTCGTGACTCCCGCGAGCGCTACCATCAACTGATGGGTAATTAGGCGCCTATCCAGCGCAAAACGTATAAAAGGGGAACATTATGTGCCTTGCCGTTCCCGGTAAAGTGGTCAAACGCGACGACGACCTTAAGGCGACCGTCGACATGATGGGCATCGAGCGCCCCGTTTCGCTGCGCCTCGTGCCGACGGCACAGGTAGGCGACTATATTCTCGTGCACGCCGGCTTTGGCATTCAGATTGTCGACGAGCAGGAGGCCCAAGAGACACTCGAGCTCGTCAATACCATGATCGAGCTGGCCGAGGAGGACCAGCTCGCCACCAACCCGGCCGAGGCATACTAGTGGTGGCGGCGCAGCCGGTTCGCTCCGGTATCGACTTTTCGGCATTTCGCGACCCTAAGCTGGCCCGCGAGCTCATCGATCGTATTCATGAGCTTGTCGGCAACCGCAGCATCAACCTTATGGAAGTCTGCGGTACGCATACCGTGAGCATTGGCCGCTATGGCTTTCGCTCCATTATGCCGACGGGGCTCAAGCTGCTGAGCGGCCCGGGGTGCCCCGTTTGCGTCACCGCCAACCGCGACATCGATCACGCAATCGCGCTTTCCAACATGGACGGCGCCATCATCACCACCTTTGGCGACATGATGCGCGTGCCCGGATCGTCCACCTCGCTTGCCGCGCAAAAGGCGGTGGGGCGCGGCATCCGCATCGTCTACTCTCCGCTCGACGCACTCGACATTGCCGAGCAAAATCCCGAACGCCCGGTCATCTTTATGGGCGTCGGCTTTGAGACCACAACGCCCACCATTGCCGCCGCTATCCTGGAGGCCGACGCGCGCGGGCTCCAGAACTTCTCGGTCTACTGTGCTCACAAGACTACGCCGCCGGCTCTGCGTGCGATCTCCAACGACCCCGAGACGACCATCGACGGCTTTATCCTGCCTGGTCACGTCGCTACCATCACAGGCCTGGCACCCTTCGGGTTTTTGGTCGATGAGTTCGAGACCCCCGGCGTAGTCACGGGATTTGAGCCGGTCGATATCTTGCAGGGCATCTGCATGCTAGTCCAGATGGTTGTCGAGCACAGGCCCGCAATCGACAACGCCTACCGGCGTGGCGTCAATGCAGACGGCAATCCCGTAGCGCGCCAGCTGGTCGAGCAGGTATTTGAGCCGTGCGACACCACGTGGCGCGGACTGGGACCGATTGCCAACTCGGGTCTTTCCATCCGACCCGAGTTCGCGCGTTTTGATGCCGGCGCCCGCTTTGACGTGCCCATTGAACCGACGGTCGAGCCGCATGGGTGCCGCTGCGGCGACGTGCTGCGCGGGGCCATTACGCCGAGCAGCTGCCCGCTCTTTGGCCGCGCCTGCACGCCCGAGCATCCCGTCGGACCGTGCATGGTGAGCTCCGAGGGCAGCTGCGCGGCGTACTACCGCTACCGCGACTATTAGGTTCCGCCGTTCTAACGAACGGCGGACCGGTCGACGCTGCGCGCCATTCAGGCGAGCGATTTGCCTTTCAATCGTCGGCTGCGGGCAAAAGCCCAGCAGCCTCCTCTTTCAAGGCAACTCACTCCGTCTGAATGGCGCTCGCTGGCTTTTACCTAACATCGATTCTGCCATGTCCGATTTTTATCAATTCCGTCCTCGATTGGAGTTTTGGATATGTCCCATAGCATCACCGATAGCACCGTCCTGTTGGGCCACGGCTCTGGCGGTCAGATGATGAAACGCATCATCGATGAGGTCTTTTTGGATGCCTTTGGGTCGCCCGAGCTGCTCGAGGGCAACGATGCCGGCGTCGCCGCGCTGCCCGCGAGCGGGCGCATCGCCATGTCGACCGACAGCTTTGTGGTAACGCCGCAGTTCTTCCCCGGTGGCAACATCGGCCGCCTCGCCGTATGCGGAACCGTCAACGACGTCGCGACCTCGGGCGCCAACGTGCGCTACCTGTCGTGCGGTTTTATCCTCGAAGAGGGCTATCCCATGGATAAGCTCCGCCAGATTGTGCAGACGATGGCCGAGACGGCGCGCGAGGCGGGCGTGGCGATCATCACCGGCGACACCAAAGTGGTCGAGCGCGGCGGGGCCGACGGTGTCTACATCAATACCGCCGGCGTGGGAGAAGTGCCCGCGGGCGTGGCGCTCAGCGGGGCCAACTGCCAGCCCGGCGATGTCATCCTGGTGTCGGGTACACTCGGCGACCACGGTATCGCCATCATGAGCCAACGCGAGGGTCTGGCCTTTTCGAGCACCATCGAAAGCGACGCCGCGCCGCTCAACCACCTGATTGCCGACGTGCTGTCCGCAGCGCCCGGCACGCGTTGCTTTCGCGACCCCACGCGCGGTGGCCTGGCGTCCACGCTCAACGAGTTTGCCCAGGCCAGCGGTGTTGCCATGGAGGTCGACGAGGATGCCGTGCCCGTGCGTCCCGACGTGCAGGCCGCCTGCGAGATGCTCGGCTACGATGTGCTGCAGGTGGCAAACGAGGGCAAGATGGTCGCCGTGGTACCGGCCGAGCAAGCCGATGCCGCGCTAACCGCCATGCGCGCCGCCCGCTACGGCGAGAATGCCGCCATCATCGGTCGCGTGCTGCCACTTGCCGAGGGCGCCCATCCCGCCGTGCGTGTGCGCACCGGCTGGGGCTCGACCCGCATCCTCGACATGCTCGTAGGAGAGCAGCTGCCGAGGATTTGCTAACGACAAAGGCTCAGGGCTATTAAAGATATTCAGATTCCAAACATGCCCGGCACGCATGCCCAGTATCATGGGGTGCGTTTTACAACTCAAGCGGCAGGAGCACCCATGGCAGCAGCTTTTTCCCATGTGATCTTTGACCTGGACGGCACCATTCTCAACACGCTCGAGGACCTGGCGGCCGCCGGCAACCATACCTGCGAGATGCACGGCTGGCCCACGTTTGCCGTAGACGAGTACCGCTACAAGGTGGGAAACGGCATGCTCAAGCTGGTCGAGCGCTTTATGCCCGCCGAGTATGCGGGCGACGGCCGTATGTTTGAGCAGACGCTTGCCGAGTTTAGGGCTTATTACGGCGAGCACAAGGAAGACCACACCGCCCCCTACGCCGGCACGATCGAGATGCTCGACCGCCTGCGCGCCGCGGGCGTGCAGCTTGCCGTACTCACTAACAAGGACCACGTCTCGGCGGTTCCGCTTATCGAGAAATACTTTGGTTCCGAGCGCTTTGCGCTGGCGCAGGGCCGCGTCGATGCGTTTCCTCCCAAGCCCGAGGCGCCTGTTACGCTGCATGTGATGAAAGAGCTGGGTGCCGATCCGGCAACCACGCTCTATGTGGGCGATTCCAATGTCGATATCCTGACCGGCCACAACGCCGGCCTTAAGAGTGCGGGCGTCAGCTGGGGCTTCCGAGGCCGCGCAGAGCTCGAAGCAGCCGGTGCCGACTACGTGGTTGACACGCAGGAAGAGCTCGCGGCGCTGATCCTGGGCGAGTAACGCCAGCGCTGCCCAACCCAGCCGCCGCAATGCCGTTGCGCGGAAAGTAGTCGTTGGGGACGTTCTTAAACGACTGGTCAAACAATGGCAACGTCGCAGGTAGAGGACGGACAGCGAAAACGCCCCTAAGCGAGCAAGGTGACGTGAAATGAAAGGGCGCTGACCTTCTGGTCGCGCCCTTGAAATTGAACGTCAGATTGCCGCTTAGGGGCGTTTGCAGCGTCGAGCAGTTGCGGCGTTTGGTAAAACGCCGCAACGAACTACCGCGTAACTCCCCTAGTTCATCATTGCATTCATCATCTCGGTGGTTGCGGAATCGTCAGCATACCACTCGCCATCGTCATTGGCGGTGTACTTGAAGGTAACCTTGGTGTCCTTGGTCTTAGCGGCCTTGGTCACGTCGACCATGACCTGGCCGGCCATCTTGTACAGGTCGTCCTCGGAAGGCATCGTATCGAGCGCCGCGATCTTCTCCTGATACTGGGTGGCGAAATCTTCAACGATCTTGTTCATGGACTTGCAGGTAATGGTGACATCGGCAGTCGCGGTGCCCTTGTCCTCGTCGACCGTCACATCGCCGATCTTGTAGTCAAAACCCTCGAGATAGCTCTTGGCGTACTCCTTGGGATCGATGCCCAGCTGCTCGAACTCGTCGCCCGAGGCCTCTTCCAGGCCGGCGAGGAAGTCGTCGCCGCCGTTCTTGACCTCGTCAAACTGCGTCGTAAGATCCTCGGTGATGAGCTCCTCAACCGAAGGACCTCCGCAGCCGGAAAGCACAACCACGCACGCGACCAGAACAGCCATCAGGGGCGCAAGCAGCAGCTTCTTCTTCATGACATTCCTCCCAACAAGCGGCACCGCGCTTCCCGACGCGGTGCGCGTCGTAACAATAAGGCCATACTAGCCGATAACGAACACCCCCGGCAAAGCAAAGGCGCAGCCGGCTCGATTTAACGTCCGAACGGTTTACCGGTCCGCCCAACGCGCAATAAAACGTTCCGCCGCATTGCAATAAAAAAAGGCGGCCGGATAACCCGACCACCCCAAAACACCCTTATGTTGCCGCAGACTACTTGCGGACGACCTTGACGATGGCATCGCCAGCGGAGACAGCGGAGTCAGCCTCGACGGCGAGCTCGACGTCGGCGAACTCGGCGGTGTTGGACACAGCCACGACGACGCAGTCCTTGTAGCCGGCAGCGGCGATCTTGGCGCGGTCGATCTTGAGCATGGGCTGGCCAGCCTTAACGACATCGTCGGCCTTGACGAAGCCCTCGAAGCCGTCGCCGTTCATGTTGACGGTATCGACGCCAACGTGCACCAGAACCTCGATGCCGCTATCGGACTGCAGGCCCACGGCGTGACCCATGGTGACGGTCACCTTGCCGTCGCAGGGAGCGTAGACCAGATCGTCCTCGGGCCACACGGCGCAGCCCTTGCCCAGAACCTCGCCACCAAAGACGGGATCGGGCACGTCGGCCATCTTGATGACCTTGCCCTTGACGGGCGAGCACAGCACGTCGGCGCCGGCAGAAGCAGAGATGGAGGCCGGAGCAGCGGCAGCCGCGGGCTCAGCCTTCTTCTTGAACATGTCAAACAGACCCATACGTTTTCTCCTCTTGATTCAGCGCAACGTTATGCGCATGCCTATGGTGATTATAGTGCCAAATGGCCAAAATACTAAGGCGAGGGCTCGAATCGCAAGCCCTTTCAAGCCCTTCCCAAAACCTTTTCCCCAGTGGTTCTCATATTGTCGATTAACCCTCGATAAGCCGAGTATCGTCTGCGCACGGAACGGGCAGAAGCGGGCGCGCCAAACCCGACACTTCTTTTCGCGCCCACGGACCGCCGCCGCCCCGTCCCTGACACTTCCTGATACCGACCGAAACGTGCCAAAATAAACCCGTTCCTTTTTGCCAGGTTTGGCAAGTGTGGGAGTTCGCATGGATATCAAACGCAAGATTACCGAGGCGCAGGGCCTCACCTCCACCGAGCAACAACCCGGCATTGCGGCCCTTGCCATCGGCGAGGACATCCGCGGGCTTTCTATTAAGGAATTTGCCGCGCGCACCAACGTTTCCGTTGCGAGCGTGCACCGTTTTTGCAAAAAGCTCGGCCTCGAGGGCTTCAAGGATCTCAAGGTCGAGCTTATTCGCTTGACAACTGAGGCGGGAAACCGTCGCGACGTGGACATCGACTTTCCATTCGATGCTACGTCCACCCCCGCGCAGGTCATGGAGCGTATGGAAGGACTCTACCAGACTACGCTGGCCGAGACGCAGGAGCTGCTCGACCCCGCACAGCTCGACTACGCCGCCAAGCTCATCGCGAACGCCCGACAGGTCGATATTTTCACGGGCTCGCACAACCTCTATCCAGCAGGAATGTTCCGCGATCGCCTACTCTCCGACGGTAAAAGTGCGACGTGCCACGACAATGCCGAAGCCCAGGTGCGTACGGCGCTCGCCTCGGGCCCCGACCATGTGGCAATCGTTATCTCCTACAGCGGCCTTGCCCCCAACCTCAAGGAGATCTTGCCGATCCTCTGCAGTCGGCATGTCCCGGTTATCGTTATCGGCACACCATACTGTGCCCGCATTCACCCCGGCTTTGCCGCCTATCTCACCGTGAGCGACCACGAGAGCATGACGCACCGCATCACGCAGTTCGCCAGCCATATCGCCGTGCAATACGTACTCGATTCGCTCTATAGCAGCTACTTTGCCAAAGATTACGCCCGCTGCTCCGAGTTCTTAGAGCGCTCGTTTCCCTACACTCGCCTCCCCGGGCTCAAGTAGCGACGAGCGTGGATTTTTGGACACTCAGATAACGAGCGTGGATAATCTCCCACTTTGAGCCCGCACACAGGCCAAAACCGGGAGATTATCCACGCTCATTTTGGGTCCCCCGGGAACGCGTGAGGAGGGCGGATAGACAGCCGTTATTTGCGAGGCGTCAGCGACGTAAAGAGTCCGTGTTGGTTGCAGTAAAGATATATCCTGCCGCGCCCGGTAATATGGAAGCGCGGCTGCACCGATTGCTCTGGATAGAGCTTCTTAAAGCAGATGCCGTCCATAGTCGCATATGCCACAAAGCTAATGTAGTGATCCTTGGTCATGGGATGATCGAGCGTGACGTACCAATCGTCCTCGATGCGCTCGATGGAAAAGGCGTGGTCCGCGTCCGGCTCTTCGGCCTCCTGGGGAAACATCGTGGAGCCACAGCAGCTAAAGCTGCCTTCTCCGAGCGCGTGCACAACGTTTCCGCAGATAGGGCAAACGTAAAAGACGCCTTTGAGCATATTGCCTGCACGGTTGGCGTTGGCCCGAATGTCACCAGCCAAAAGCTCAGCCACGCTTATGCCGAGTCTCTGGGCCAAAGGCTCAACGAGGGAAATGTCGGGAAGGCCGCGGCCGGATTCCCACTTGCTGACGGCTTTATCGGTCACGCCAAGGCTTTCCGCCAGGGCGCGCTGGGTGAGGCCGCGCTCTTCGCGCAGCTGCTTGATGGCATGCGCTGCCAAAAAAGTATGGGAGGCATTGGTTTGCCGTGTCTGGTTCATGGGCTGTCCAATCAAATTGAAGAAATGGAGTGAACCGGTTCGACAGTCAGTATCCATTTGAAGGCCAGGCTCGACAACCTACGCTGCGTAGACATGCGCCAATCGAACGAGCGCGGTTTTTTGGACGCTCATCTCGAGCAGTCATTTAAGAACGTCCCCAATGACCACCGCATCCGGAGCAAGACAACGCCGCATGTAGAGGACGGACAGCGAGCGACGTCCAGGGCGAACAAGTTGGCATGAAAAAGGCGAGGCATTGACCTTCTGGTCATGCCTCGCCTTTTGAATGACAAATTGTCGCCCTGGGCGGCGCGCAGCGTCGAGCCGTTACGCGGTTTGGTAAAACCGCGTAACTAACGGACGCCGTACTGCTCGTAGTAGGCGTCGATGGCGGTCTTGAGTTCGTCATCGATGACGACCTTGCCGTCGATCTCGTGGTTGTAGAGAGTCTCGACGACCTCGGCCATGGAAACGATGCTCGCGACGGGGAAACCGTACTTGGCCTCGATCTCCTTCTGCGCGGTGGTCACGCCACCCTTGCCGACCTCCATGCGGTTGAGGGACACGATGAGGCCCTTGATCTCGACATCGGCAGCAGCCTTAACCTTGGGATAGGTCTCGTCGATGGACTTACCGCTGGTGGTGACGTCCTCGACCATGACCACGCGGTCGCCGTCCTGGGGCTCATAGCCCAGCAGGTTGCCCTTATCGGCGCCGTGGTCCTTGGCCTCCTTGCGGTCGCAGCAGTACTTGACCTCCTTGCCGTACAGCTCGTGGTAGGCAATTGCGGTCACGACGGCCAGCGGAATACCCTTGTAGGCCGGTCCAAACAGCACATCGAAGTCGTCGCCAAAGTTATCGTGGATGGCCTGGGCGTAATACTCGCCCAGCTTCTTGAGCTGATAGCCCGTCACGTAAGCGCCAGCGTTCATAAAGAACGGGGACTGACGGCCACTCTTGAGCGTAAAGCTACCGAACTTAAGAACGTCGGACTCGACCATGAACTTGATGAACTCTTGCTTGTAAGCCTCCATGCGGGCTCCTCTCGTAATCGCGTACGTGCCTTCCAGTTTAGCGCAGGCAGGGCGCGTTGCGGGCGCGCTTTGGGGCCTCGGCATTCTGTAAAGGCTTTGTCAGGGGCAATGGTTTTCCAAACAAAGGGGTTGACACGACAAACCCCCTCATCAAGAATACGAGCGGATTAAAACGGGTACGAGATACCCAAAGCGCGCTGCGCCCGTCCATAAGGAGGTGTGCCATGGAAGGCAGTCATAGTCGAAAAACCTGCATGTCGCCCTCGGCACGCCGCGAGGATTCCGTATTCGCATAAGCGTCACGAACCGATCGTCAAAACCGCCACAAAGGTGCCTGTCCCCTTTGTGGCGGTTCGCGAGCTTGACGTGAGCGACATCTAGGTTTTTTGAAGCAAATACGACACGTACGCTAACTCCCTTCAACAAGGAGGACCCTATGCTGATGCTCAAAACCGCTACGGTACTCGAAGCTATCTCCAAGCGCCGCCGCACGGCGCGCCCTGCCGCCCACGCCGGCCTGCCCAAGAACACCATATTCGCCGCCACCCATTGTGCTGAGGACACTCTCGTACTGCTTGACGCCACGGCAAACGGCCTCACCGCCGAGCGCGACGCCGAGCGCCTGAGCGCCGTCGGCCCCAACACCATCGAAGCGCCGACCAAGACGCTCGCCCGCCGCATCGCCGACGCGTTCGTCGATCCCTTCGCTGGCATCCTCGCCGCCCTCGCACTGGTCTCGCTCTACATCGACGTGCTCGCCGTGCCCGAGCCCCAGCGCGACCCCTCCACGGTCATCGTTATCGGCATCATGCTGCTGGTATCGGGCGGCATGAAGTTTATCCAGGAGGCCCGCAGCGGCAATGCGGCCGAGGCCCTCAAGGACCTGGTCTCCAACACCTGCTGTGCCCTGCGCGGCGGCGAGCGCATCGAGATTCCCTTCGACGAGCTCGTCCCCGGTGATGTGATCCGCCTCTCTGCCGGCGACATGGTGCCGGCCGATGCCCGCATCATCACCGCGCGCGACCTGTTTGTGATCGAGTCCGCACTCACCGGCGAGAGTGAGGCTGTCGAGAAGACCGCTGCCATCACCGTCGTCGAGGGCGCCGACGACTCCGCACTGCCGCCCTCTGCCTGCAAAAACATCGTCTTTACCGGCACCTCCGTGCAAAACGGCACCGCTATGGCACTTGTCGTAGCCACCGGCTCGGACACTTACCTGGGCGGCATCGCCAAGATGCTCAACGGGCGCGGCGAGAAGAGCGCGTTTGACCGCGGCGTCTCGAGCGTCTCCATGTTGCTCGTACGCCTCATGCTCGTTATGGCGCCGGCCGTCTTTGCCATCAACGCCGCCACCAAGGGCAACGTCATCGATGCGCTGTTGTTCGCCACGAGCGTGGCCGTGGGCATCACGCCGCAGATGCTTCCCGTCATCGTGACCACGAGCCTGTCGCAGGGCGCCAAGGACCTCGCCCGTCGCCAGGTTATCGTCAAGGAGCTGCCAGCAATCCAAAACCTGGGCGCGATGGACGTCCTGTGCTGCGACAAGACCGGCACCCTCACCGAAGACCGCATCGTGCTCGAGCGCTACCTCAACACCGACGGCAACGAAGACGCACGCGTGCTGCGCCATGCGTTTTTGAACAGCTTCTTCCAGACCGGCCTCAAGAACCTTATCGACCTGGCCGTCATCGACCGCTCCGATGTGACGCCCTCGGCCGCAGCACCCGATTCCATGCTGGGCCAGAGCCTGCGCGACCGCTATACCAAGGTCGACGAAGTGCCCTTCGATTTCTCGCGCCGTCGCCTGAGCGTAGTTGTCGCCGACGTCCAAGGCAAAACCCAGATGGTCACCAAGGGAGCTGCAGAGGAAATGCTCGAGATCTGCTCCTTTGTCGAGGTCGATGGCATCGCTCAGCCGCTCACCGACGAGAAGCTCGCCCAGATTCGCAAGCAGGTCGCTGGGCTTAACGCCGAGGGCCTGCGCGTGATTGCTGTGGCGCAGAAGACCGATCCGCGCTGCGTGGGCGAGTTTGGCATCGCCGACGAGTGCGACATGGTGCTGATGGGCTTTTTGGCCTTCCTCGATCCGCCCAAAGCAAGTGCCGCGGGCGCCGTCGCCACCCTCGAGGCCAAGGGCGTCGCCGTTAAGGTCCTGACCGGCGACAATGACCGTGTCGCCGCCACCGTCTGCGAGCAGATCGGCATCGACGCAAGCAACGTCTTGCTGGGCTCCGAGATCGATGCGCTCGACGACGCCGAGCTTGCCGAGCGCGCCGAGAACACCCACCTCTTCGCCAAGCTCTCGCCGCTGCAGAAGGCGCGCCTGGTGCGCGTCA
Source organism: Collinsella sp. AF14-35 (assembly GCF_003464565.1). Taxonomy (NCBI): domain Bacteria; kingdom Bacillati; phylum Actinomycetota; class Coriobacteriia; order Coriobacteriales; family Coriobacteriaceae; genus Collinsella; species Collinsella sp. AF14-35. The sequence continues at coordinate 1,209 of NZ_QRZD01000020.1, read as the reverse complement.
TGCGCGAGTTGCTCGGCCACACCGTGGGCTTTATGGGCGACGGCATCAACGACGCCGCCGCCATGCGTGCGAGCGATTGCGGCATCTCGGTCGATTCGGCCGTCGACATTGCCAAGGAATCCGCCGATATCATCTTGCTTCAGAAGGACCTGGGCGTGCTCGAGCGCGGCATCATCGAAGGCCGCCGCACCTACGGCAACTTGCTTAAGTACCTCAAGACCACAGTGAGCTCCAACTTTGGCAACGTGCTGTCCGTGACCGTCGCGAGCCTGTTCTTGCCGTTTTTGCCCATGAGCGCCCTGCAGCTGGTGCTGCTGTCGCTGGTCTACGAGATCGTGTGCATCGCGCTGCCATGGGACACCGTCGACGATGCCTGGACCGCCTGCCCGCGCGCCTGGGACGCTGCGTCCATCAAGGGCTTTATGCTCGAGCTGGGCCCCGTGAGCTCGCTGTTTGACATCGCAACCTTTGCTGCGCTCTTCTTTGTGGTGTGCCCCGCCGCCGTGGGCGCAAGCTGGTCCGAGCTTGCCGCCGCGGGCGACGTCACAAGCATGACGGCCTTTACGGCGCTCTTCCAGAGCGGCTGGTTTGTCGAGTCCATGTGGTCACAGACGCTCGTGATCCACATGCTGCGCTCCCCGCGCCTGCCGAGCCTGCGAGACCACGCCGCGCCGGCGCTGTGCGTTCTCACCGTACTGGGCCTGGCGCTCGTCACCTGGCTGCCGGCAAGCCCCATCGCCGATGCACTGGGCCTCATGCCGCTGCCGACGAGCTTCTTCGCGCTGCTCATCGGCATCGTCTCCGCCTACATCGCGCTCACCCAGCTGGCAAAGCGCCGCTACATTGCCCGCCACGGCGAGCTGCTGTAACTTCACCGGCACCCTCGTCAAGGATGTTTGGGCCGCCGCGACCCGCCCCCGCTGGCCGCGGCGGCCCAAAACAGCTAAAAACGCCCCTCACCCCCGCTTTAATTTCTTTTGCAAGTTTTAACTTCTTTTGCTTTCTTTCACTTCTTTTAACAAGGCGCCCGGCGGGCATAAGTTGCTCGCCGGGGGTGTCGGTTCGACGAAGAGGCCTCAGCCGTAGCAACGGATTGCCCAGCGAGAGATTTCCCAAGTGCCAACTCAAACAGTACATGTTTAATCTGTTTCGTTAATTGAAATGCGTAAATATGGTTAACCAAAGAATTGATATTTGGTTAAATAGTAA